>NZ_JBFRBC010000059.1:0-5095 GCF_040932045.1 Microbulbifer sp. TYP-18 | reverse complement strand
GGTCACCGCTATGGCATCGGGACTTCGCTCTACCCAGTGCTGCACTCTTTGGTGAACAAAAGCCGGCGGCTCGGAAAATTGAGTCGGGGCGTTGTAGCTCTCCAGTTGGCGATAGCGCTCGACTTCATCCAGCAGCGTCAGCGCAGCGATTGGCTTGCCGGGTGCAGTGACCATCGCCTCCAACAGGCGCTGATAATGCTGCATCATCCGGGCAACGGTATCCCGGTCGAACAGATCGGTGTTGTATTCCACCGCCGCCACCAGGGTCTCCTTCTCCTCAATAACGGTCAGCGACAAGTCATACCGGGCCACCGCACTGGACTGAGAGGAACCCGATTGCATACTGGTGGGAAGTGCCAGCGTCTTCCAGGACAGGTCCGCCCGCTGCTGCTCCCCCTGCGGTGACGGTGCCTGAATCGCTTTTTTCACATAGGAAAACATCACCTGGAACAGCGGCGAATGCCCCAGGCTGCGCTCCGGATTCAAATGCTCAACCAGCATTTCAAAAGGAACATCCTGGTTCTCGATTGCCGCCAGGGCCATTTGCCGGGTGCGTTCCAACAACACAGCCGGTGAGAGATCCGGTTCGAAGCAAAAACGCCAAACCTGTGTATTGGCGAAGTACCCCATAACCTCTTGGGTTTCAGGCCAGTGCCGGTTCGCCACCGGACTGCCAATGGCTATATCCGACTGCCCGCTGTAGCGGTGCAACAGCATGCTGAACGCGGTCAGCATACCCATAAACGGTGTCGCGTTGCCCCCCTGGAAAAACTTCATCAGCCGCGATACCAGCGCAACATCCAGGCGACAGGCAAAATTGGCACCGCGGAAACTCTGTTCGACCGGCCGCGGGCGATCCGTCGGCAGGTTCAGTTCCGGCGGCAGACCATCTAGGGTCTTGTGCCAGTAATCCAGCTGTTCCTGCAGGACCTCTTCATTGAGCCACTGCCGCTGCCAGTGGGCAAAGTCCGCGTATTGGATATTGATCGCCGGCAGTGCATCGCCACCCTGTCGGTGTGCCTCATAGCAGGCGCGAAGCTCCTGCCAAAAAAGATCTATCGACCAGCCGTCGGTCACACTGTGGTGCAGGGTCAGTAGCAGTATCGCTTCCCCCTCACCCGCATCTATCAGGCGCAGTCGGCTCAGTACATCCTGTCGCAAATCAAAAGGCTGATACCGGGCCTGAAGTTGCGCCACCCCGATCTCTGCCGGATCCGCAAGCGACTCAATTTGAATTTCCCAGGGTTCCACCACCCGCTGGACCGGCTCATCGTCGACCACATCAAACCGGGTTCGGAGACTGTGATGACGTGTGATCAGGGTCTCCAGACTCCGCTTCAATAACTGGATGTCTGTGGACTCGGCAAACCTGACCGCGAGCGGCACATTGTAGACGGCACTGGGACCCATATACTGGGACAAAAACCAGAGCCGTAATTGCGCATAGGACAGTGGCGCCGTCTCCCGCCCATCGACCGGTACAATCGGCGGCAGTGTGGCTTTATCGGAACACGCCTCTGCGTTTTCGATCATGCGTGCCTGATCGGACAGTGTCGGGGTACTAAACACCTCCCTGACCTGGATACTGGCTCCGTATTCCTGCCGCAGTTGGGCCACCAGGCGTGTGGCCAGCAGGGAGTGTCCCCCCAAGTGGAAGAAGTTGTCCTCCCGGTATACGGTGTCGCATCCGAGCAATTGCTGCCAGATCAGCGCCAGACGCTGTTCCGCAGGGTTGTCCGGCAGGCTCTTGGCATCGGAGCAGTCCACTTCCAGTGCGGCCAGTGCCATGCGGTCGATTTTGCCTTGAGGGTTGATCGGCAATTCAGATAAGAGGCTTATTCTCGACGGCACCATATGCATGGGCAGACGTGTCGACACCTCCGCTTTGATCTGTTGGGCCAGCTCCTGCCAGTCAACTTCCGTATCGCAGGGCACTATTGCCGCTTCAATGACCTCCTTATAGACAAAGGCTGCCGCCTGCTTCACCTGGGCACAGTGGGCCAGCTGGGCTTCAACCTCACCCAACTCAATACGGAATCCCCGCAGCTTTATCTGCTGGTCCACACGGCCGTGAAAGACCAACTTGCCATCGGCGCGGAAGCATACCCGGTCCCCCGTGCGATACAGCCGGGCACCCTCCTCCTCACTGAACGGGTGCGGAATAAACCGCTCGGCAGTCAGACCGGCGCGGTCCCTATAACCGCGCGCCAACTGCCCCCCGGCAACATAGAGTTCCCCCACCGCGCCCTGTGGTAGCAACTGGCCGTATTCATCGAGCACATAACAGTCGCTGCTGCCAATTCCCCGCCCGATGGGTATGGAGGACTCCCTCTCTGCGACTGTCGACAGGGTGGCACATACAGTGGTTTCCGTCGGTCCGTAGGCGTTCACCATGGTGCGGCGAACCTGCCAGCGCCCAGCCTGCACCGGGTCGAGTGCCTCGCCACCAACCATAAGCTGTTGCAACCCCCTCACACGTTCAGGATCCAGGTGTGCAATCAGCGAAGGGGGCAGCAGCGCCACTTCGGCGGAATACTGGTTGATAAATGCCTCGAGTAGCGCGCCGGAAGGGCGCGCCTCGGCCGGCACTATCAACAGACCAGCGCCTTCCAACAGCATGCCCAGCTCTAGTATTGAAGCGTCGAAAATCAACGACGAAAACTGTAAAAAGCGCTTGCCGCAGGCTGTAATCCCATAGCTTTCCAATCCGCCCAAAAGTGACGACAGGGCGCCACAGCTGACTTCCACACCTTTGGGCCGACCGGTGGAACCCGAGGTATAAATGATGTAGGCGAGATTATCCCGATGGAGATTGGGCTCTATTGCCGCCCGCTGGGGAAGCCGGGACCAAAACCTGGCATCAAGAGCAAAGCAAACCGGGCTTTCGTTCAGGGTCGCAACAATGGAGGCCAGCAGACGCTGTTCAATGCTGTCCAGTGTGATGATCACAGCGGGTTGGCAATCTTCCAACAGCAGGCGCACACGCTCTGACGGATAATCCGGATCCAAAGGAACATAGACACCACCCGCTCTCCAGATAGCCAGAACCGCCAACACCGCATCGGCGCCCCGCTCCAGGCAGACGCCCACCCGCACTTCCGGTGCTACGCCGAGCGTCTGTAAATAGGCCGCCAGTCGTTCACTGCGATCCAACAGACTGCCAAAACTCAGTTGCTGCAAGCCGTCCATCAGGGCAATGCTATCGGGCTGCTGTTTTCCTTGCGCAGCCAATCGCTGCCACGGCCAAAGGTCCCGGCTGGGAGGAGCAGCGTCTGAATGGTTCCACTGCACCAGCTGACGATAACATTCGATTTCATCCAGCAGCGTCAGCGCAGCGATTGGCTTGCCGGGTGCAGTGACCATCGCCTCCAACAGGCGCTGATAATGCTGCATCATCCGGGCAACGGTATCCCGGTCGAACAGATCGGTGTTGTATTCCACCGCCGCCACCAGGGTCTCCTTCTCCTCAATAACGGTCAGCGACAAGTCATACCGGGCCACCGCACTGGACTGAGAGGAACCCGATTGCATACTGGTGGGAAGTGCCAGCGTCTTCCAGGACAGGTCCGCCCGCTGCTGCTCCCCCTGCGGTGACGGTGCCTGAATCGCTTTTTTCACATAGGAAAACATCACCTGGAACAGCGGCGAATGCCCCAGGCTGCGCTCCGGATTCAAATGCTCAACCAGCATTTCAAAAGGAACATCCTGGTTCTCGATTGCCGCCAGGGCCATTTGCCGGGTGCGTTCCAACAACACAGCCGGTGAGAGATCCGGTTCGAAGCAAAAACGCCAAACCTGTGTATTGGCGAAGTACCCCATAACCTCTTGGGTTTCAGGCCAGTGCCGGTTCGCCACCGGACTGCCAATGGCTATATCCGACTGCCCGCTGTAGCGGTGCAACAGCATGCTGAACGCGGTCAGCATACCCATAAACGGTGTCGCGTTGCCCCCCTGGAAAAACTTCATCAGCCGCGATACCAGCGCAACATCCAGGCGACAGGCAAAATTGGCACCGCGGAAACTCTGTTCGACCGGCCGCGGGCGATCCGTCGGCAGGTTCAGTTCCGGCGGCAGACCATCTAGGGTCTTGTGCCAGTAATCCAGCTGTTCCTGCAGGACCTCTTCATTGAGCCACTGCCGCTGCCAGTGGGCAAAGTCCGCGTATTGGATATTGATCGCCGGCAGTGCATCGCCACCCTGTCGGTGTGCCTCATAGCAGGCGCGAAGCTCCTGCCAAAAAAGATCTATCGACCAGCCGTCGGTCACACTGTGGTGCAGGGTCAGTAGCAGTATCGCTTCCCCCTCACCCGCATCTATCAGGCGCAGTCGGCTCAGTACATCCTGTCGCAAATCAAAAGGCTGATACCGGGCCTGAAGTTGCGCCACCCCGATCTCTGCCGGATCCGCAAGCGACTCAATTTGAATTTCCCAGGGTTCCACCACCCGCTGGACCGGCTCATCGTCGACCACATCAAACCGGGTTCGGAGACTGTGATGACGTGTGATCAGGGTCTCCAGACTCCGCTTCAATAACTGGATGTCTGTGGACTCGGCAAACCTGACCGCGAGCGGCACATTGTAGACGGCACTGGGACCCATATACTGGGACAAAAACCAGAGCCGTAATTGCGCATAGGACAGTGGCGCCGTCTCCCGCCCATCGACCGGTACAATCGGCGGCAGTGTGGCTTTATCGGAACACGCCTCTGCGTTTTCGATCATGCGTGCCTGATCGGACAGTGTCGGGGTACTAAACACCTCCCTGACCTGGATACTGGCTCCGTATTCCTGCCGCAGTTGGGCCACCAGGCGTGTGGCCAGCAGGGAGTGTCCCCCCAAGTGGAAGAAGTTGTCCTCCCGGTATACGGTGTCGCATCCGAGCAATTGCTGCCAGATCAGCGCCAGACGCTGTTCCGCAGGGTTGTCCGGCAGGCTCTTGGCATCGGAGCAGTCCACTTCCAGTGCGGCCAGTGCCATGCGGTCAATTTTGCCGTGGGCGTTGAGTGGCAACGCCTCCAGCGGCTGATAAAACGCCGGCAACATATAGCCCGGCAGCTTGTCCCGGGCCTCACTGGCGATGGCATCTACCCGTGCC
>NZ_JBFRBC010000058.1:0-8928 GCF_040932045.1 Microbulbifer sp. TYP-18 | reverse complement strand
CTGCGACAGCCGCCGCTCGGGCGTGGCCACCATGGCGGCAAGCAACTGCTGATAGTGGGCCAACAAGCCCTCCGCCCAATCCGCCTCAAACAGGTCGCAGCTGTATTCCAGGTCAATGTCCAGCCCGCGCAAACCTTGCTGCACGGTGAGCGTCAGATCGAAGCGCGCCATCCCCTCGCCTGGGGCCACCGGCATTGGCGTCAGCTCGACGCCGGGCAGAGCCTCTTCTTCGATGGGAATGTTCTGCATTACGAACATCGCCTGGAATAGAGGCGTGATATTCATTGTTCGCGTCGGGCTCAGCTCGTCGACCAAAGCTTCAAATGGCAGCTGTTGATGGTCGAAGGCCTCAAGCACGGTTTCCCGGGTGCGTGCCAGGAGGGTGGGCACATCGCAATCGTCGTCGAAACGGGTGCGCAGCACTAGGGTGTTGACGAAGAATCCAATCAGAGCCTCTGTGCCAGGCTGATCGCGATTGGCAATGGGTGAGCCAACACAGATATCGTCCTGACCAGCATGGCGCGACAGCAACAGTGAAAAAGCCGCCAACAGCGTCATGTATAAACTCGCCTGGCTGTTCTGGCTCAAACGCTGTAGCTGGGCCGTCAAGCTTGGATCGATCACGACACTGATCGTTGCACCACGATAGCTCGGTGTCTCTGATCTCGGCCGGTCACAGGCCAAACTCAGTTGTGCCGGCAAATCGCGCAGTTGGTGTTTCCAGTAAGCAAGATCCTCGCGCCAAACATCCGGGCCCAGGTATTGGCGCTGCCAGCTGGCGTAATCTGTATATTGAAACGCAAGCGGCGCCAGTTCGGGGGGCGCCTTTGTGCGGCAAAGCTCGGAGTAACAGGCAAATAGCTCGCGAATAAATATACCGAGAGACCAGGCGTCCGACACACAGTGGTGCATGGTCACCAACAACACCAGGCTGTCGCTACCATGCCGGTCGCTATCTTCGCGATCCCTAAGTACCCGTATGCGGCAAAGCCCTTCGCCTGCAAGATTGAACGCATGATTGCGCTCGGCCCGGCACTGGGCCTCCACTTGTGCCGTGGTATCTATGACCTCAAACACCGGCGGCGCGGGCGCCGCATCGATATATTGCACCGGCTCATCACCAACCCGATCGAAGCGGGTGCGCAAGGAACCGTGGCGCATGGTGAGAATATTCAGACTCTTAAGCAGCGCCGCAGAATCGACCCGACCGCGCAGGCGCCAGGCCAGAGGCATGTTATACAGGGCACTGGCACCGATCACCTGATCGACCAGCCAGAGTCGCCGCTGAGCATAAGACAGGGGCGCCGGAGCATTGTCCCCGCGGGCAGTCACAGCGGGCATTGCCCCCTGCGCACTCTTGTCATCGCCACTTTTAAGGTAGGCAATAACTTCTGTTTTATGGGCTTTCAGTTGAGCTCGCAGCGTATCCGGCAGTCCGCCCTGCTGGGCTTTGTACTTTAATTTGTCGCCCTCCACATAGAGATATACTCCACTGGCGGCAGCCTGCTCGACAATAGCGTGAATATCCACTAGATCTCCCCTTCCTCTAGTTCATCCACGGCACCGTCGAGGTGTGATTGATTAGCCTGAATGTGCGCGTTGAGCTCCTCTGCCCCCATTGCGCCCGAGCGCTGCTGGACACTCCGCTCCACTCGCCCGGCAAGCCCTCGCAGGGTTTGTTGTTCGAAGACCGCGCGCATAGGCAGGCCAATAGCAAACTCCTGCCGCAGGCGGGAAAGGAGCTGCGCGGCGAGAATCGAATGCCCACCCAAATCGAAGAAGTTATCCCCGCGCCCCACACGGGAACACCGCAGTAATTCCGACCAAAGCCCTGCCAACACCTCTTCCCACTCACCTTGGGGCGCCTCGAACCCAGCACTCGCTGCCACCGCATCCGGCACCGGCAAGGCGCTGCGGTCAATCTTGCCGTTGGCGGTCAGGGGGAAATGCTCCAGCACGCCGATGGCTGAGGGTTGCATGTAGCCGGGTAAGTGACAGCGCAAAGCTTCCCTCAGTGATTCTCGCACGACTTCTTCTGCCAAACCTGTGGCCGGCACCACATAGGCCAGCAACTGGGGGTTGTCCTCGCGCTCACGGCGAACCACTGCCACGGCGTCCTGCACTGCACTCTGAGCCAGCAGAAGGCTCTCGATTTCTCCGAGCTCAATGCGAAAGCCGCGCAACTTCACCTGCTGGTCCAGGCGCCCGAGGTAAACCAGCTCGCCCCCCGCCTGCCAGCGTACACCGTCCCCCGTGGCATAGAGGCGCTCACCGGGACGCGTGGCGTAGGGGTGGGGCACAAAACGCTCTGCCGTCAGGGCTGCCCGCCCGTGGTACGCACGCGCAAGACCGGCGCCGCCAATATGGAGCTCACCGGGAACCCCCAGGGGACACAACTGACCCTGGGCGTCCAGCACATACATCTCTGTATTGCCGATGCCCCGACCCAGGATCACCTGAGCCCCCGCCTCAAGCTGCGCCACACTCGACCACACGCAGGTTTCCGTGGGGCCATACATGTTCCAAAGGGACGCCACTTTCGGGCTCAGTTCTGCCACCAAAGCCTGGGAAAAGGCTTCACCGCCGATCAAACCTTTGAGATTGGCTTTGCCCTGCCAGCCGCATTCCAGCATCAGCTTCCAGGTCACAGGCGTGGCCTGCAGCAGTGTGATGGCCTGCTGCTGCACCCGCGCGCTCAACTCGTCACCGCTCATGGTTAGCGACGTCGGCGCAATATCACAGCAAGCCCCGTTAACCAGCGGCAGCATCCACTCCAACAGTGCGATATCAAAGGATAAGGTGGTCACTGCCAACAGGCGGTCACGACGACCGAGACCCGGACGCTGCCCCATGCTGGTCAAAAAATTCACCGCGTTGACATGACTCAGGACCACACCCTTAGGCTGACCGGTACTGCCGGAGGTGTAAATTACATAGGCCGCCTGCCCGGGATGGCAGGGCAATTCCGGATTGCCCAGAGAGGGCCCGGATAACGCCGCACTTATCTGCAGTGCGCGCGGTGCACAGTCTCCCGGTCCGTCGAGACCCGCCACTACCGCCGCCGTCTGCGCGCTCGTCACCACCACCGCAAGGCCGCTGTCAGTGACGATGTGCTGCAAACGCGCCAGCGGGTAATCCGGGTCCAGAGGCACATAGGCACCACCGGCCTTGAGAATGCCCAGCAGACCCACCACCATTTCCAGCGAGCGCTCGACACACAGCCCCACCCGAACCTCGGGCCCTACGCCTTCGTCCATCAGGCGATGGGCCAGGGCGTTGGCACGATCGTTGAGGGCTGCATAGCTCAGCTGCCGGTCGCCCGCCACCAAAGCCACCGCGTCCGGTGTGCGTGTCACCTGGGCTTCGAATAACTGCGCAAGTCCCACCGCCGGCACCGCTGCCCCACTGTGGTTCCACGTCTCTACCTGAAGGCGTTTTTCCGCCGCCGTAAGAAACTCGTAACGCGCCACCGATTGCTCGGGCGCCGCCACTATGGCCTGCAGCAGCGCCTGGTAGTGTGCCAGCAGGCGCACCATGGTCTCGCGCGCAAACAGGTCTGTGTTGTATTCCAGGCCGCCGCTGATGGCGCCCTCGCCACTGCCCTCTTCCACGGTCAGAGTTAAGTCGAAGCGCGACACCCCAGCTTCGGCCGCCTGTTCCAGCGGACTCACTGTGAGCCCCGCCGTCGACGGCCAGTCAAGCG
Source organism: Microbulbifer sp. TYP-18 (assembly GCF_040932045.1). Lineage (NCBI taxonomy): Bacteria > Pseudomonadati > Pseudomonadota > Gammaproteobacteria > Cellvibrionales > Microbulbiferaceae > Microbulbifer > Microbulbifer sp. TYP-18. The sequence goes on along the minus strand of NZ_JBFRBC010000058.1, from coordinate 5,225 downwards.
GCACATTCTGCATCGCAAACATCACCTGAAACAGGGGCGAATGGCTGAGACTGCGCTCCGGGCTGAGCTTTTCCACCAGTTGTTCAAAGGGAATGTCCTGGTGGGCAAAGCCTGCCAGGGCCGTCTCCCGGGTGCGCCTTAGCAGAGTGTCGAAACTCGGATCGTCGCGCAGATCGCAACGCATCACTAAGGTGTTGACGAAAAAGCCAATCAGGGACTCTGTATCGCGCTGGGTGCGGTTGGCAATGGGTGTGCCGATGGCGAGATCTTTTTGTCCGGCGTAGCGGCTGAGCAGCACCGAAAAGGCGGCCAACAGAGTCATAAACAGGGTCACGCCCCGGGACTGACTGAGATGGCGAAGCTGTGTGCTCAAGGCCGCCGGCAGAGTAAGAGTTTCCACCCGACCGTCATAACTCTGTTCCGCCGGGCGTGGCCGATCCGTGGGCAGGGTTAACAGGGGCGGTAAACCGGCCAGCTGCCCGCGCCAGTAATCGACCTGCCTGTCCAGGACCTCGCCGCGCAGCCACTGGCGCTGCCACAGGGCAAAATCGGCGTACTGCAGCGGCAGCGGTGGCAGCGTGTCGGCCCTGCCCTGCCGGCGGGCATCGTACAGGGCCAACAGTTCGCGCAGGAAAATACCCAGGGACCAGCCGTCAGAAATACTGTGGTGCATGGTCACCAGCAGCACGTGGCTGTGGTCCTGCCGGTCGTGCAAAAGGCGCAGACGACACAGGGCATCGCGGGAAAGGTCAAAGTGGTAAAAGCGCTCCTCGCGACAAATCCCTAGAAGCTGATCACTGGATGACAGAGTTTCGACCTCGAGGCTCAGTGCCGGGTCGTCGATGACCTGCTGCAGTTGCCCCTCGCGTTCCTCAAAGCGGGTGCGCAGAGACTCGTGGCGTTGCCACAGCGTGGCCAGGCTGGCGGTAAGCAGCGCAGTGTCGAGCTCGCCGCGCAGAAGCAAAGCCAGGGGCATGTTGTAGACCGCGTTGGGCCCCATGTACTGGCTCAAAAACCACAGGCGCTGCTGGGCGTAAGACAGGGGCAGGTGTTCGGGCCGGGGCTGCGCCGCAAGGGGGGGAAGATCCTGCAGCGAAGTGGACGCTTCCGGTGAGGTGCCATCCCTGCGCGCCGCATCGATAGCGGCGGCCTGGTCTCTGAGGGTCTGCAGCTCAAAGAGTTGGCGAATGCCAAGGGTAACTTCAAAGGTGTCGCGAATACGCGACAGCAACTGGGTGGCGATCAGGGAGTGGCCGCCCAGGGCGAAGAAGTTGTCGTTGCGATCAGTGACCTCGCGTCCCAGCACGGCCTGCCACTGCAAGGCAAGAAGGGATTCCACCACGCCTTCGAGGACCGGAGTGCCGCTCTTGCTTTGCTGCCCGATCGGCGGCAAGGCGCTGCGGTCAATCTTGCCGTTGGCGGTCAGGGGGAGCGCCTCGAGAGCCATCCAGTGGGTCGGCAGGCGACATGAGCCAAGTGCCCGCAGTTGTTGAAAGATAGCCTTTTTCACCTCGCCCGCCGTCGGCGCGGAATCTGTGCGCGACTCAGCAAGACTGTAATAACAGGAGACAATTGGCGGCTGGCCGGCGCTCTCATCGCCGGCCTGTTCAACCACAACCCATTTGCCGGGAAACGGCAGCGACGCCGCCTGCAATAGGTTGTGGGACAGAGTGTCGCCGGAGCCATAACCTTGAGTTCTGCTCACAAGAATTTGGCAACGACCATTCGCCTGGCAAAGCGCTCGCCGCCCCGTTGCCCAGAGACGGGCGCCCGGCCGTTTGGAAAAGGGGTTGGGCACCAGCGCCAAAGCCGTTTCCCGCGGCCGGGCCCACAGGCTTTCCATACCCAGCCGACTATCCAGGTACAATTCGCCTGTAACGCCCTCGCCCACCCACTGACCATTGTTATCCAGTACCGCCAACCCTTGTTCCGCAGCTTTTTCATCCGCGTCGGTATCGGGCAAAATCAAACCCAGACTGGCACAACACATCTCTACAAGGTCGCCGTTAAGACCCGGCGGGGACAGGGCCAGCTGTTTTTTCAGTGCCGCCAACTGAGTCAATGAAAGAACCCGGCCCACCGGCGCTAGTCCGCCCTCGTCGGGATAACATAACAAGGCGGTCTGTAAAGCGTGCACGAATATGGGATCAACAGACACCCGGGAAGCGCCCTCGATTTCCCGTTCTGCCTGCAGGCAAACCACAGGGATGCCGTCGACCTCGAAGGTCCCCAGGTGTGACGAGTCGGTGACAAGCGCGCTAATCCCGCTATCCTGGACCAGATGGGCAAGGCGTAAGCGAGGTGCATCCGGTGGCAGCAGAACCGCTACAGCATTCCTTTGGAGGATGGCAAGTACGGTAAAATTGGCTAAGACCTCATCCTCAAGACACACCCCGATATGAGCTCCGCCTGCACAACTCAGCTCCTGAATCCGGGCGATTGTGGCATCGGCACAAAAGCTACGGAATCGATCGGGGTCCAGCAGCTCCAAAGCCCGATCAATATTGAGCGTGAAAACACCAGCGTCCCCCAAGGGGTCATCGATATGCAACTGACTGTAGCGCGACTGACACAGCGCCGGGCTTAGGTAGTTCAGATTGCCAAGCGCTGCCTCAGGCTTGTGAAGAAGCTCGCCAAGAAGCTGCCGATAGTCAGTAAATATCCTCTCAACGGACTCGGCATCAAACAGATCCGAGTTGTATTCGAACTCGCCGTAGAGCACATCTTTTCCCTTCTCAGACGTGCCTTCTCGCAATATAAGCGTGAGGTCAAACTTGGCCACACCCCGGTCCTTGAGGTGCTCGGGCAGTTCCAGAGATGACCACTCAATGCCCTCGCACTGCGGAGCGTCGAGCGGTACATTTTGCAGGGCAAACATCACCTGAAAAATCGGAGCAAAGCGCACATCGCGCTGGGGACTCAACGCCTCCACCAGCTTTTCGAAGGGCAAATACTGATAGTCATAGGCGCCCAGGGTCGTCTCACGCACTTGGTGCAGCAGCTGCACAAAACTTGGATTTGCACCCACTCTGACCGGTAAGGCCAGGGCGTTGGCGAAAAAGCCCATCAGCGCTTCAGTCTGTGCATGAGTTCGATTGGCGATAGGTGTACCTATCACCAGGTCGCGCTGGCCGCTGTAGCGACTGAGCAGGACGGCGAAGGCCGAAATCAGGGTCATAAACAGGGTGACGCCTTCCCGCCTGCTAAGATGCCTCAGGCTCTGCAACAGTGGCGATGGCAGCGAAACCGATATATTGCCCCCTCTAAATGTCTGCTTCTCGGGTCGGGGGCGATCCGTAGGCAAATTCAGGCAAGGCGGCAAACCCGACAGTTGCTGACTCCAGTAGTCGAGGGCGTCCTGCAACATCTCGCCGCGCAGCGACTGGCGCTGCCAGCGCGCAAAATCTGAGTATTGCAGGGGTAACTTGGACAGTGGTGATGCTTCGCCAGCGGTAAAGGCCCGATAAAGTGCGGCAAGCTCGCGATAAAAAATCTCGCTTGACCAGGCATCGCCGACAGCGTGGTGCATGCTAAGCAGCAGCAGGTAGCGATCGCCGCCCCGCAAATGCAGCAGTCGCACTCGCGCCAGAACGTCAGTGGACAGGTCAAATGGCCGATCGCGTTCGCTGGCATAGGCCTGATACAGATCATTTTCCCCGCCGGCTTCCTCAATATCGAGGTGGCCTTTACTGGGCTCAATGACCTGCCGAAGTCCCCCTTGGTCGCGAATAAAACGGGTTCGAAGGGAAGGCTGACGCTCGATCACCGACAAAACACTGCGCGCTAGAATCCCGGCGTCCACATCGCCGCGAATATCCAATGCCAACAGCAGGTTGTACACCGGATGTGGGCCGATATATTCGTGTAAAAACCACATTCTCTCCTGGGCGAAAGACAGTGGCTTGGGCAATCCATCATCGCTCGCCACCAGCGGCGGTATATCTTCGCGCAGCGTTCGCGAGCGCATAATCAGGACCGCCTGCTCACGCAGACACTGACACTCAAACACCTCCCGAATACTCAGCTGACGGTCGAAGGCGTTCTGAATCCTCGACAGGAGCCGGGTGGCTAGCAATGAGTTACCGCCAAGATCAAAGAAATTATCATCGCGCGCCACTGTGTCGCAGCTCAGTACCTGGCGCCACAGGTCCGCCAGCAACACTTCAACCGGCCCCTCTGGTGCCATTGCAAGCTGCGCCTGAGGACTTTCAGTGAGCGCCGGCAGCGCCTGCCGATCGAGCTTACCACTGGGTGTCAGGGGCAGGCTGTCAATAAAGAGCATGGCTGACGGCCGCATGTATTCCGGCAGCTGGGTGCGCAGATGGGCCTCGATAGATTGCCTGACCTGCAAGGCCTCCTCTTCCGTGGAATCGGTCACCAGGTAGGCCATTAGGTGGGCTTCTTTACTGCCCTGTCGATGAGAGATCTGGTCCAGTCCGTCCGGGTTCTGAGTGATCACCACCGCCTGCAAGATCCTCGGGTGAAGCCGCAATTGGGCCTCTATCTCAGCGGGTTCGACGCGAAAGCCACGGATATTGACCTGGTGATCAACCCGGCCCACATACTCAAGACAGCCATCCCGGCCATAGCGCGCCAGATCCCCCGTGCGATACAAACGACCACCGCCTTCCGCCTCATCAAAGGGGTCCGGCACAAAGCGCTCAGCCGTTTGCTCCGGGCGGCCAAGATAACCCCGCGCAAGGCCAGCTCCNCCTACATACACTTCGCCAACAGCGCCCTCCGGCAGCAGCTCCCCTGCGGGACCCAGCAGGTAGACACGCTGGCGATCGATGCCGCGCCCAATGGGCGAGGTGCCGCCAATCAATACCCCGGTTTCAGAGGTATCCACCTCCCAGGCGGTGGCGTCGGCCCCCACTTCCGTCGAACCGTAAATGTTCACCAGGCGCGCACCCGGAAAGCGCTCGCGGAAAACCTTGCCGTTGTCGAGCCTGAGCGCCTCACCGCTGCTGTACATCACCCGCAAATTCGGCACATGCAGAGATTCGCTCTCAAGCAGTGCATCCAAGAGAGAGGGCACCAGGGTAATGCGAGTAATCTGCCAGCGGTTCAGCACTGGGGCGAAGCTGCCGGCGCTTTGCAGGGTGTGCGTCGGCACCATCACCAGCGGTACGCCGTTAACCAGTCCCTGAAACAGCTCCGCTACGTGGTCGACGAAGCCGATACTGGTTTTCTGGCAAAACACCTCGCCGGGCTCAATACCCAGG
>NZ_JBFRBC010000057.1:0-6977 GCF_040932045.1 Microbulbifer sp. TYP-18 | reverse complement strand
ATTGCGGATAGGGTCATCCAGGATGATCAGGTCCGCCGGGTTGCCGGTGACACCGCCGGCCAGACCCTGGGCCAGATAGCCGCCCCCCGCGGTGGTGGCATAGCGGGTCATTTCCTCCTGGCCCGGTTTCAGCTGGGTATCGAACACCGCCTGGTGGATATGCCCGCGGATCTTGTCCCGGTTGATCCGTCCCCAGCGCTTGGCGAACGCCTCGCTGTAGGCCAGATGAATAATGTTTTTTGCCGGGAAGTGCCCGTGGTAATAGGCGGGGAAACTCTCGCTCACCAGCCGGGACTTACCGTGCTGTGGCGGTAAGAAAATCATCAGCCGCCGGCATTGGCCATCCACGATACGCTGGAGTTTTGCCGCCACCAAATGGTGAAAGCGCGCCGGCGCATAGGTGGGATCGTGGGCGATCTCGTAAGCGATCAGATTGTTGTAGGCCAGCTGGCGCCAGTCGACGCCCGCTGATTCCGCCCCCATTAGCCGGTGCCTTCCGCCTCCAGTACCGCCTGCGCCATCTTGCGCGCAGCGCCCGGGCCCACAAACTCCAGCGGGTCACCGCCCGGGCCCGTCACCTCCAGCGCCTTCAGTTCAGGCGCCCAGTGCCGCCGCAGCTGGCCGTAGCAGTGCACCGCCAGACTGAGGGTTTCGCGGCGCTCTTTGACCGCCTGCATCAACTGCTTGCCCATTAAATCCTTTACCCGGTCCGTATCGATCCCATCCGCCGCCGACAGGTCCTCCACAATCGCCTCAACCGCCCCAGAAAAAGCCTCCCGCGCATCCCGCTCCGCCTGCATCCCGATCCGCGCCAGTCCCTCCACGGGATCACAGCCCAGCGCCTGCAACTTCTCCTGCACCTGCTGTGTCCGCTTGTTCGGCGTACCCTTGGTGCGTCCACCGGTTTTTTTACCGCCGCTCTTGCCTTCCGTCGACATCACACCCACCTCTTGTTNAGTAAATTCAGCGAAGGCACCCGATAGGGTTTGCGTGCCTCCAGGGTTTTTCTATGGCCGGGCCCGCCGTGCCGCACCTCGTAGCCACCCACCATCAGGCAGCGGCGGATGGTGTTGCGCGTCAGCCCCGTCTTCTCCACCAGATAGTGCATAGTCGTCCACTCGGGTCCAACCACCGCCGCCACCCGTCGCTGCGCCTCACCGTAACCCTGCTTCATACCTCCTCCGGCCATTTTTGCGCTTTCTCCTGCCGCTGCCTGGCCAGTTTGTGCCGCTGGTAGCTGTAGTACCAATTCATCACAAAGGAGGCGACAGCTACCAAAGCACAGATGAAGCCAATGGGGTTTTGAGTGAACAGGCTGTAGAGGCTGCCAATCGCACCGGCGGTTACTGTAGTGGCGTGGCCGGCCTTCTCCGCCAGCTCTCGCATCAGGTCGTGAACAGTCATGACTGTTTCCATGTCTTGATAGCTTTTTCAGCACTGCGGCCCACTACATAACCACCCAGGCCGATTTTTACGATCTCCAACAGTGCCAGTGTTTGCTCCTCACTGAGGTTTGGTGCGGTCCACCCCAACCAATGCGCCACCACAAGACTGACAAACGTCAGCATGGCAATAGGACGCCAGCAACGCTGTAGCCAGCTCTCACCACCCGCTTCCGCCGTAATCACACTGGTGGCCGACTCCAACTCCTTGAGTTCCATCGCAATCAACTGGCGGTCAATCTCAGCCTTGAGCCTATTCGCTTCCGACTTGTCAGGGAACGCCTTATCAATGGCCTTGCCGATCAAACCGGAGATCGCACTAATTGCACCTAGCATCAGTAGCTCCAAATTGAAAAAATTGGGTGAGAGCGGAAGCGGCCCACCTCTTGTCCTCCAAAGCGCACGTTTAACCCCAAGCCATCTTTGGGAAAATACCGTTGTATTAGAATATGCTTTCGGTTAGTTTGTGAAAGGCCTGAACTTTCGGGGTATCCCTCACGGCCTAAATATAAATACCGGAAATTTACTTATGTTAAGTGCTCTAATAGTTCTGGTATCCCCAGTCGTGCTGGCTGGCATCAAGGGCCACATGAGAAACAAATATTTAACCAAAGTACTTTAATTTCTTCGATAGTTGGCGAAAGATAAAAAACACGCCAGGAGCACATAGTGCAACATTAAAAATGAAGGAGAAAACCATGCAAAAAGAAGTCTCAAGGTGGAGAATAAATATATTAAGAGCATTTTATCTTTTTATAGCTGTAGTATTTGGCTTTAGTGTATGGCCGACCATCATCAACCCAGGTGAAATATGGGACCCCTTGGAAGGAGTGGCATTCAGTTTTTGGGGGGCTCTTACCTTACTATCCCTATTCGGCGTTTTGCATCCTCTGAAAATGCTACCAGTGCTGTTGATGCAGTTAACCTATAAAGCAATTTGGATGCTTGCAGTTGGAGCACAACTTTGGCTGGCAGGAGAAATCGACCCTATAGCCGCGGAACTCGTAAATGCGAATGCCATTGGAATCGTCATTGATCTACTTGTTATCCCTTGGCCATACGTTTGGGCGACTTACATTTTGACATCCAACCCCTATAAACGTACTAATTTCTCAAAGAGTGAAGTAAATAACTAGCCAGGATATTCAAAGGTCAAAATTTTAGAGTGCTTTATTTTGGCCTCTGACTCTGATGAAGGTAGCTCCAAGTAAGACCTGGGGAAGTAGCTTTCTCCAGGCATAAAAAAACCGGCTCAGTGGCCGGTTTGAATGGTTGGTTAGCTTATATGAGAATTTACGCCTCACTAGTTAAGTGCCATGCCTGGCACACACGCACATATAGGCTGCGACTATGGAGTAGCCGCCCTAAGAATACCCGAAGGGCCTAAGCCTTCTTGGTGTTCTTATTGAGTATCAGGTAAAGAACCATATTTATAGAGCGCACCTTTCAGTAAAAGACCCTGTTTATGCACGATAATCGCGTCACCCGACTTCACCATTACATTCCTCGGTAGCGTAATATCCACTTCTTTACCTGAGGCTAAGTTTACCCGCACACTTGCATAAGACGCACTGCTCGTTGAACTATGGGTGAGCCCAACCTTTTCCACTATGCCTTGAATTTCTTCTGGCTCTCCAACGGGCACATTAAAGTTGAAGGAAAACACAAAAGCCAGCATAAACAACAGCAGGAAGAGTACACCAAAATTCCATCCCGAGAAGAAGAACTTGATTTCGTGAACTATGCGCATATCCAATAAAACTCCCCGTACAGGCGAACAATTTATTGCAAGTCCAGCACTAAAGATGCGTACTGCTGGGCCTTGTTGCGTAGTTTTATAGCTGCCAAATTAAAAGTGCCAAGAGCACCAGCGCTATGGTTCCAACGGCCTGTACTCCTCCACTAGAGACATACTTTATACCGTCGTGGGTATAGATCAGTCGACCACGATCCGAAAGCTTTCGCAAATATTCTTTCTTGATGGGAGCCGGTCGATACCGACCAAAGGAAAGAACAAAGATTAAAAGCGCCCCAATACCATAAAGAACGGTCTCGAATACGAAGCTTAGTATACTATCCATAAATTATTTCACGTAACGTAGCCATAACCGGCATCCACAACGCAGTGTACCCTTTCCAGAGCAGGCCGTGCTTTTTGCAGCCGGGGTGAACTTGAACAACTTGCTAAGATTCACTTTTTTCGGATAGTTCAAATTGAACACCGCCGGTAAATCTTGAGGTAAAATTATAGATGAGTGCTCCGACAGCAGTCATTACATAACCGAGCACTAAATACATAATAGGCAAGGCGAACATTAAGCCCATAGGCACAGCAGCATCAACTGGGTTGCCGTCAGGATCAGTCATCGGCGCGTTGAATAATACTAAACTCATAGGAATCAAAAATATAAGTGAACTTAAAGCCATCACGCAGGCAAAAGTTAATGAAGTTCTATGCACCGCAAACTTAGAAATCGCTTTCAATTGAATAACCCTTATTTAGACTTCTGGTATGTTCATATAGTGATCAATATTATCCTGATTCTTATCGCAGAAGCAATTCTGCGCCAGCTTTCTGCTGACTCTATTAAAGTTAAAGTTGATCGATTGAACAAATTTTATACCATCAATCCAGGTGCAAAAATGCTCATCGACACGCCTATCTCAGGAATAATTCCCTCAGTAGCTCCACACAGTAGGCCGAGCCCGCTCGCCCGGTATAGGACCAAGGTCATCCATGTGGATGAATCGGCCGCCATGAGCGCCCTTCTGCTTCACACCGATACCGGTAAAGCCCTCCTCCTGCGCGATACTCAGCAGCTCATAGGCCCGCCCACCAGCAACTGATACATCCACCGCCTGCCCCGTGGTGTGCGTCATGGTGGAGCCGATCTTGGCGCAATGGGCCGGGCAGCGATAACCCGAGTTGATCGCCATTGGTTTCTTAAACCGCTCCCTCACCCTGATCAATCGGCGCAAGGTGTCATCCGAGAAGTGGTTCTTGCCACAACAACTGCAAGCCAACTCCTCTTCCGTGAAGTAGTCGTTCTTGAACATGGGATCACCAGATACAAAAAAGCCCGCACTGGGCGGGCCTTAAAAGACGATATAGATTATTTAGTCAGTAGGGTTATAACAGTGCGGGTTACAAGGAGGATTGCCTTGAACGTAAACATCACCCAAAGATACACTCTTTGAATGCACTCCATCGTTTATAGAGGCTCTTACATTATAGTTGCCGCCATCACGAACATAGAAAGTTGCATAAGGAGTGGAAGTTTCCTGCCTATAGCTAGTAGAACTTGGGTAACTCAAGTTCGACAAATACCATACATAAGTAACCCCTACTCCCTCAATAGCTGCCTTAGAATATGTATTGTCGTAAGTACTATTTACTTCGGCGTAAACTACCTTGCTATTTTCACTTAATATTTTCTTTGAGATTGTTGGTACAGACTGAACATTAATATTTTTACATATCGTTACATAAATAATATTTCCTGCTAAATCTGGATCTTTAAATGAATAATCTATTTGAACATAATTGGATCCACGGTTGGGAAAGTAAATATTTCGCTTCGCCACCTGCTTAAAATCTTGATAGCTATACTCATCTGAACCTGCATCGCCATCCAAACTAGAAAAATATGCAGTTCTTCCGTCTAATAATAATCCAGAGCCGTTTAATAGCTCGCCTTCATGTCTATAGGTTTCGGTAGATCCAACTAAGACATACCTATCCCCTTTTACATTTGATGAGTCACCACCAAATCCAAGAACGCCACAATGGTCGTACAAATACGGAGTGGCTGCAAAGCTATTGGAGGAAGCCAACAACAAAACAAAGAATCCAGCAAATAATTTATTCATGAATAAATACTCCCTTATTAAAAACATGAAAATAGTATAAATATTTTCTAATTTTAAATTTTTTAAAATTAACAATAAATTTTTACCTATAAAATATAAATTACAGCTTCATCTCCTTTTCTTATTTTTTCTGTAATCCAGAATACAAGCGTAGCATACCCAATACAACATCAGAAAGAAAAACTTTTTATAGTTAATACTTGAAATTACTTGAACAATATCAAGTGGCATTCTAGTGATTTCCATAATTACGATACCTCTGCACTTGCTTTCCATCCCTGCACAATCCAGTACAACCAAATCAATTCAATACATACCTACGAATTGAACCCATATCTAACTACCTATCAACACAAGATCAAATCACCTTTCTAGCTTTACCAGTTCAACTCCACTCCACGGGAATAAGTACTTAACTTAGTGATGCAGTTGGCCAAACAGTGGTAGCCGACGTTAAATCAATTTTGACTCAACGGCCTTACTGGAAGCCCCATCAGCTCAAAATCATCAGGGTGTACCACTACATGCTTTAACTGGAAATCGTTATAGAGAATCCACCTGTTCCAGCGCTTGGCTATTGCAAGGCATCTGGGAATTTCACCCATAAGGGGCAGTGACTCTGGAGCAAACAGCCGAATTACAGCCATAAAAAAGCCCCGCCGGATTAACCAGACGGGGCTTTTAAGGGGGGGGGGAGTAATGGTGCCACCGTGCATACTTTTCGGCAGCTTACCTAAAAATAACACCTAGGCGCCTAGGCTGTCAATGCATACAGGCTGTATTTAGATACAGTTACGCGACATTTTGCGCCAAATAGAACGCCTCGACCGTTCCCTCTATGAGATTGCACATATTGTCCACCCAGGCTTTCGACCTCTTAAGCCTTTTTGCCACCTTCTGCCTCTCCCAGCGATAGTAGTAACGCAGCCAAAATATGGCTTCCTCCAGCTTGGCCCGCTCGCGATCTTTACGCCTCATGACGGCATTCAGGTACACCAGGACTGCCCTGTCTACTTGCTCAGCTCGCTCATAGTCGATAGGCTCTCGGCCACTGGGCACCTTTAGCCCAAACGCCGCCATACGGGGCCAGCTGACTGAATCCCCTGCCCTCTCTGGATAAGCCCGTGACCACTCCCATAGGAGATCGCGGATTTCAATCGCGGACGTTGCGTGCTCCTGCATCAGAAATACCCGACAAACTCTATTCGTCCCATATCGCCGCCCTTCCTCAGCACCTGCATACGGCGGTACTCCTCTCGGTAATGCCTCGATATTTCGCTCTTGTGTCTTTGCTTCACATCCCGCCTGGCGAATCGGGCATTGTCCACCACCTGCTTTTTCTCCAGCAGGATGTCGTAGGCGCCATCCCCGAGTCTTTCCCTTACCCACCGGGTGAACTCGTGCGGGTTACCCTCAAAGAAGTAGTGACAGCGGGTACAGTGAGCAAACGCATTATTTGGGTCGAACCGAACTGCGTAGTTCCCCCGTCCATGGAAGTGAGAGCATTGCAGCCCAGCGCTGTTTTCAGGGTATTCGCTTTGGCAGCCCTCACACCGCCAGCCAGCCCTTTCCCGTACACACCTTGAGAACCATTTATCCGCGCTTGTGATCTTTACACCCACGGCTCAACTCTCCCCAAATGGCCTTGTATTCCCCCGCATAGGG
>NZ_JBFRBC010000056.1:0-5330 GCF_040932045.1 Microbulbifer sp. TYP-18 | reverse complement strand
ATCCCTTGCCGAACTCAGCAGTGAAACGCAACATCGCCGATGGTAGTGTGGGGTCTCCCCATGTGAGAGTAGGTCATCGTCAGGCTTCTAAACAGAAAGGGTCACCCAACAGGGTGGCCCTTTTTTATTGCAGCTTTATTGGGCCATTTTCCTTCGAGCTCTTTTTCCAATCTTCGGATATTGAGATCTCACCCGCTTCCTTGACCTACCTCCAAATTAATCCACGGCGACTTAGTAATGTCCGTGTTGGTCAATCCTTTTTTGCTCGCCCGGAACACTGCCGCAAACTCTGCTGGTGTCTGATAGCCCAGCGATGAGTGCGGCCGCTGCTCGTTGTAATCCTGTCGCCAGGTATTGATCAACTCCTGGGCATGTGCCAAGTTGCGAAACCAGTGCCCGTTGAGACATTCATTTCGAAACTTGCCATTGAAGCTCACGATGTAACCATTCTGCATCGGTTTTCCTGGCTGAATCAGTTTTAGCTCAACATCATTGTGATATGCCCATTGGTTGAGTACTTTGCTGATGAACTCCGACCCTTTGTCCGTCCTGATGGCCTTAGGGTAGACACGAAACGAGGGAATGGCATCTAGCGTCCGCGCTACCTCTGGCCCCGATATGCCATTGGCCAGAGCATCTATTACAGCGACCAAGTATGGTTCGGGGCCCTTTGGAAGTAGCAGGGGCCGCCGTTCAACCATAATTAATACATAGGTAAACCACCGCCTCTGGCGGTGAGACTTGACAGGGCTCTGCCGTTCAGTCGTGCAGGGTAGAGAATATGGCCTCCCATGAACCGGCAAGTTCTATTAGGAGGCCATATGAGAGATTGGCAGAGCCAAGCCCACGTCAAGCATTATTGCAGGTATCACATAGTATTTGTCCCGAAGTATCGAAGAAAAGCGATATTTGGGACTTTAAGAAGAGAGATCGGAGCCATATTCCGTGATCTTTGCCGCCAAGCAGGAGTTGACCTAGTCGAGGGTTATGCGATGAGGGAGCACATTCATATGTTGTTGACGATTCCTCCGAAGTTCGCCGTGGCTCATACGGTAGGGCTCCTTAAAGGCAAGTCGGCGATTCGAATATTTCGTGAGTACATGCAGGTGAAGAGAAATTTCACCGGTAGGCATTTCTGGGCCAGGGGCTACTGTGTTAGCACAGTTGGCTTAGATGAGCAGATAGTTCGAGAGTACATCAAGAATCAAGAAAGTGAGGAACGTCGTCAAGAGCAAATGAGGTTGATGGGGCTGATTCCCTTGCGACGCCTACGTTTACGGATCCCCAGGCCCACATCATTGTATAACCGATAGGCCTTCTTGTGATTAACCTGTAAGCCCCCCTGCACAGCATCTGGTGCATTCTCCGGTAGCCAAAGCGACGCCGCTCTAAAGCGATCTCCTTGATACGATCGACCAGCGCGGGAGTTTCGGCCCTCCGGGACTGGTATCGCATTGATGCGCGGGATAATCCGACGAGTGAACAGGCCATACGCTCCGATATAGTAGTTTCCTGCTGCATGGTTCGCACGGCCTCGCGCTTGTTCCCGACGGTTAGTACTTTCGGTTGAGCAGCCTTGAGCGCTTCCTGATTGAGCATGAACTCCGCCAGCAGCTTCTTCAGACGGGTATTCTCTTCCTCAAGAGTTTTGAGACGTCGGGCTTCAGCCGCCCCCAGGCCACCGTACTTCTTCCGCCAAGTGTAGAAGGTGGCATCTGAGATGCTGTACTTGCGGCAAAGCTCCTTGATCGGGATGTCGGCCTCGGCCTACTTCAGGATTGGGATGATCTGCACTTAGGTGAATCGTTTTTTCAAGTTCATCTTCCTCGTTAGTGACGGACATTACTAGGGCCTGTTAATACTAACTGAGATAGCCTTGCTACCACTGGTTTTGGGGCCTGCAAGGCAGGAATTGCGCTGTGTGGCGGGCCCGCATAACCAATTTCTAACGCCGCAGGGCGCGTAACCAGTGGCAGTCCTTCGGGTTGTGCCAGAAAAGGCGTCACTCTTCATTGCTCGTCGCTCATTTCTTCATTGCTCGTCGCTCATTTGAAACAACCAAACCGCTCTCCTCTTGCCTCGATTGGCACCTTTTCTTCCACAACAGGGCCAACCCAATTAGTGTCAACAGGCCTTAGGATCTCGGTGGACTAGAAAGTGGGGAGCAGGTCAGGCGGGTCACCAGGCTTTTGGGGCGTTGGTGGTTTCGAGTTAGTTTTGTGTTGATACCCTATATAATTTTCACTGGTCTTATTGTTTGATCGGTACTAGGTATACCGCAAAGGTTAAGTGTATTAGCTTGCGTGGTAGTTTTAAGTGTCATAGGCAAATTTAAAGAAAGGTACCACATAATAAGGCAAAGCCCGATTTCTAGCCCCTTTTCTATATCTGGGCGGCTCTTAAGCGTTAAACTTTCACTGTAAGGCGGTAATCTCCACTCGGCACTGTCTCCTGATACACATCTGATCGAAAAATGATCGACACATCTGACATAAGAGATTTTTATTGCTATAAGCTTTAACTTTCCTCCAATTTATTAAAATAAATTTTTGCTTTCGTCGTCGATTGATTATTCAGAATAATGAAAAAGCTGCCAGAATTTCAACCCGATTCCATAATTAGCTTTTACAACCGGGCGGACTGCAGAGATGCTGTTTCGTTAACGAGGGGTCAAAAAACAATCAGCAAGCTGAATGACGAGGCAAACTACTCCGTAGTAGTCGACTCCTCACAAAAGGTTGTGCATAATTACGGCCTTTGGGGGGGAGGTGTAGGACTTCGATCCTGCTCTGAGGATTGATAAATGTAGGCTTACTTCGGTAGCAAAGCCAGGAGTTAAGGCGGCCCGAATCGGGCATCACGGAGCGGTGTCGGAATTTTCTGTAGGTCAGTCAGGCATGCAGAGCTAAACTTGAAACGGCTTGTTCTGCGCTATCAAATTTGATGGCCTATAAGCCTGTTGAGATTGTTGTTTGTTCTGAGAAAAATAAAAGTTAGCGGCCCACCCATCATATCCGTAGTGCTTGCTATTTCTCTAAAAAACTACTTGGCGGGTTCCGCGATACAATGAGCATCTCCAATGGCTCCTTACATATAGTTGGTGCGTATGAGGTTTGCTGGCGCTTGGTGTGCCCTCTTCACTTGCTTTCCTCGCCAACTCAAGCTCTAAAGCTACGACCGAAAAGTCAAAATCCTCAGTCTTAGCTGAAGAAAAAATTAATTAAGAGAGTTTTGTAGGTTCCAAGTGACAGTACGTAAGTTTAATTTGGTGTCGGTCAGTTCTCACTTGATGGGCTCACCAGGCGTAGCGGTCGTGATAATCGCCAGTTTTGTGGCGGTACTATTTGTATTTTTCCTCAAGCCGCCGGCTCTCAGTGATCAGTTGGATTACTTCTTTTCCGCGTTAATGCTGCCAGATGTTACACCAACTCATAGGCACCTCCGTGTCGGTTTAGTGTGGCCTATTTGGGGAGCTATCCAAATGCTCGGTTATTCTGAGCTTGCCTATTATCTGTTACCTTTTTTGACAGCAGTATTTCTTGGCTTTGGAACTTGGTGGCTGGGTAAATTAATGTTCTCTCCCGCAGTAGGCTGGATTGCTAGTGTTCTTGTGGTGCTGGCCCCCCGCTATGTGCGGGATATGCCCCATATCCTTCCTGACTATTTGGCCGCCGGAATTTTTACGCTAGCGGTAGCGCTCATATTTTGGGTTTCGGTTAATCGAAGCGGAATCTCATCCTATCGAAGCCTATTGGCAATTACCCTGGCTGGGGTGCTCCTAGGATGGGCCTATCTCACAAGGGAATATATTGTAGTGCTTTTCCCCTGTATCGGCTTGGCCCTGCTACTGCTCAAGATGCCTCGGCGGGAATGGGTAGCCTTTTGTTTGGGGGCATTCAGCGTCTATTTACTGGAATGTATCTGGGGCTGGCTGATTTACGGAGATCCATTTATTCGATTGTTCGCTGTATCTGGACCACGCGAAACGAGCAGGTCATTTGCAACTGGGACGTGGGAAATTATTAAACAGTTCCCCGAAGCGTTCAACAATATTCGGGGTGGCATTTTTGTGGCTGGGCTAGTTACATTCGGTTTGTTGTCTGGTTTGGCAGGTTTGGTATCTAGAAATCCAAGTTGGAAAGTCCTTGCAAGCTGGAGTGTGTTGGGATGGATGTTTTTCACACTAATTGCACTATTGCCTATATGGTTGTTTGATGGTGAAGCTGTATATTTGAGAATGCACAAATTTCGTTACTGGGCTTTGATTTTTCCTCCTGTTTTTATAAGTGCTGTTGCAGGATTGTTTTTCTTGGCGAACCTTTTGGCTAGAGGTTCTCGGATTATTTCTACAGCGGTAGTTATGGCGCTACTAGCCATTCCTGCTTTTGGTTATCTATTAGGCTTGGCTAAAGTTGCAGCGTCGGATGACTTGGTTCGTGGAAATAACAATGAGTATCAAGAGTTTCGGGAGTTCCTTATACGTGAACAAGACAGCTTGCCCGACGTCTTTTGGACCGATTACGGTACAGGGGCATCAGGCGTAAGGTCGTTACCAATCTACTTCTATAATTGGGCTGGATCGAAAAAAATCTGGGATGGTAATTTGCGCTATATAAGTAAGGGCTCTTCAACCTGGATCGATCAAGCTAAGATTTCCAGCGGGTACGTAATATTAGATCGTAACAAGTATAGTTACTTTGCGGGCAAGTCAATCCCATTATATTTCTCCACACCGGAAACTATTTGGGCGACAATTTTTAGAAGCTCGAATGGCCATGTCTTGGTGTTAGATCCATCGCGTTCTCCAGCTGTTAATAATGGCAACTCTAGTGAAAACAAGTCGATCCCAGGTCTTAACGTTGTCAAATAGTAGTGGTGTCTATACAGCAATATTGAATGGCGAGGCGCTCTCTATTAATGTGAGCAAGGAGGCTGACGTTATGTGTCCAATACTGCAGTTGAATTCAAAAACTAGTGAGGCCCCCCGCTACTTAGATGTTTGTTCTAAGCTTGTAATAAAAAACCTGTCTCTCGCTGGGTGTAGATCCAATAGAAGCTGTTAGAAAATCTTTCTTCCCAGGTTTGCTTCCACAGGGCCAAGTTAAATTTTCAGTTTCAAAATTACCCTTTAAGTTAGATAAGGTCTGAAGTTGGATGTTGAAAAGATCGAATGAGGCTTAGCCTAGCAGGCTGTTGATTTTGTCGCCCGGGAACATTGAGTTAGATACAATACGGAAAACGATAACCCACAGAGGATTTCGGTTCAGTGCGCGGTATGGATGTTTTTCAGGAGTCTCTTTTCACAACAGTGCAGTTGGAATCGTTTGTTC
>NZ_JBFRBC010000055.1:0-5345 GCF_040932045.1 Microbulbifer sp. TYP-18 | reverse complement strand
CACCTTCCGCCCGGTGGATGGTGCCCTGCAGATGGGCGATACTGCCCCGACCCTGCCGGATGTACCGCCGCCACCACCGGTGGATAGTGATGACGGCTGTGGTGCGCTGGGTATGATCCTGGTGATTGTGGTTGCGGTAGTGGCCACGGTATTTACTGCAGGTGCAGCTGGGGCAGCCTTTGGTGCTATTGCAAGTGGGGGCGGGTTTGCTGGAACAATGGCTGCGGGTGCATCGTTATTAGCTGGTGGAGCTGGCTTTGGGTTTGCTGCTGTGGGTGCAGCACTTACAGCGGGGGCTGTTGGATCCATTGCCAGCCAAGTGACCGCAATCGGTCTCGGGATACAGGAGGACTTTAGCTGGAGTGATGTCGCAATCGGAGGGCTGACGACTGTTGCCACTATGGGCGTAGGCAGTTACCTGCAAGGGTTTGACAGCCTAATGGTAAGTGGCGCCACCAGGCTGAACTGGGCGGGCTCCGCCATCCTGGGCGCGAGCAGTGCGGTTACCAGTTACGGCATCAACAAAGCGTTTAACAAGGATGTAAGCTTTAGCTGGCGCAATGTGGCCACCTCCGCAGTTGCTTCCGGAGCCAGTTCCGGTCTCGCAGATGGCTTTGTAACCCCCTCTGACGGAGGTGGCATACTAGCTGGAGTCATGCAGGGGTCAAATACCTTCGGTGGGGATATTGGCCGGGAGCTGACCAGTGCGCTGATCAACGAATCGGTACAGAGCGCCATCTGGGGCGACAGTTTTGACTGGGGTGGAGTGGCGATTGCCACTGCCGCAGGGGTGGCGCAGAGTTCTATCAAGCGCGTCGGCAGTGAGGTTAAGCCGGCTGCCGGCGCCTCGACTGATGCGGGTTCAGTAGCCAACACCGAAAAGGCTGGCGCTGCTGAGCGCAACTTGCAGGAGCGCGTTGAAGCACATATGGCCACGACTTCCAGTTGGTCGGGCCAGGAAGTTGTGGTGACTGCCAGCCGAAGTGATATTTGGGGCAGTGAACGGGATTACTGGTCAAATAGTGCGGTGATCCAGCGGAATACGCAGTTGATGATGCACTCCGCGCGCTTTAACGAGCGTCTGGATGCGAAGCTGGCCGGTTATGAGATGCGCACCCTGCAGGCCATGGCCGGCGTGCAGGCGGTGTGGGATGATTTCCATGCGGGAGTCGCAGCGTTTGCTGCGAATACGCATTTTGCGAGTGCTGGAGGGAGAGATTTTTCTGAAGAGGTCTCCTCTTTTAATAGCTACATTGACCGGAGAGAGCCACAGATAGCGGCCGATACCGCAAAGTATGGAGCGCGTAATGATGTCGGGGCCTGGGGGCAGGATATGCTTGATATAGGTACGACAGTGGTAGGGGGAGTGGTTCGTTTTGCCATAGAGCTGGGAGCGGATACTATAGGGATGGGTATTGAGGCAACCTTTTCTCTGTCACCTGCAACGAGATTGTTGGGGGGTGGTAAAGGTTACGAAGTTGCTGACTCCATTAAGAGCTGGGGAATGGGCTTGGCAGAGAGTGCTGAACCGGGCAGATTTGCTGGAGGTTACCGCAATGATCAGTTGCAGACTGCAATTGAGGCAGCCACTATTGTTACCGGGCTTGGGGAGCTGGCGGGGTTGTATAAGGTTGGGAGGGTTGTTAGAACTGGGGGAGTTCCAAACAACAACATAGTTGCAGACGGCCCATTCTCTTATCTCCCTGGCAATAGGGCTGATGGGATCGATTATGTTGGCCCTTATTCTCATTACGATACTACAAGCAAAACAACTGTGTATCGTGTCGATGACAATGCTTTTGCACCTCGTATTTCAACTGACGGAACGGTTCCAGCAGTAACTACGAAGAAAGGTGGGGAACGTGCGCTGTTTGTTAATTTTGGTCAGCCAGACAGAGCAAAAGAGTTTGCCTTAGTCAATAGAAATGGAAACGCAACTGTCACAGCAGTTGATGTTGATACATCTTTACTAGACAAGTTGAGAGCAACCTCTGTTCACGACTTAACAGCAGCAAAAAATAATACAACGGCGCCCTTACAAGTTGATATCAAGGCTGCTGATCAGTTTGGATTACGAACACCTGAACAAATCCAGTGGCTCAGAGATGCTATGGATCCATCCACAGTGAGGATAATAGATCCTAAGGATTTGTAGCTAAATTAAAGGTTAATTTATGACAAAAGTATTTATTGTGTCGTTTCATGTAACGGCATTGGAGAACTCGATAATGCCCTCCGATATCGGAGGGGCATATGTTAGTTGTTATTCGAAAGGCGAGACCTATGTTGAGGCGACGGAAAATGCATTAAAAAAATTAGCTGTCGATGGACTTCATCCAGAGGAAATCCTTCAGCCAATACATGAAATGAGTTCTAGTGCTTGGACTGAGCATGTTAAGGAACAATGGGCTGATTATGTAAATAATTTGCCGTCTCAAGCAGAGTTTGAGGAGGCCATATCTTCTGGTGAGGTTGTTTATAGCCCTTTTGGGTCGTACAACCCCCAATGATCGTTAAGAGCTCTCCGTGAGCTCTATCTTTTTGCCTAAAACGGGAGTTGTTGAATAGATACTCTCTTTGGGCAATAAAAGACCTGCTTCATCTACTAGATTTTTTTCTACAAGAGAATGGATCTCAGATGCTAGATTAGTAACATCAGTAATGCTCTGAATCCACTCATTAACATAGAGTGGTACAGCTTCATTAGTTAAGCCGATTTGAATTGCACGATGCTCTAAAGGTTGTAAATGCAAATCCCGTTCTGGATCCCACTGGATACGAACGGGCGTTGCTTTTTTAATTTTTAACCACTCTTCTCTATCTGCATAGTCCTTAGCCTGATGGCTAAGTAGGCTATGCTCTAACGCCCATTCAAAGCCTTCCCTTGAAATATCAATAGCCAGAATACGATTCTGGCCGTTGTCCTTTTTACCCCAGCCCGAGCGATACATCATCCAGAGAAAGGATGGCTTAATCCAAGTCATTCGTTCCATTTTGAATGGTGGTGATTTAAAAGTACCATGCTCTAAAGCTGAGTTAGCAATGCCATCATTGTAAGCCTGGTATACACGAACTGTTTTTTCATTAAAGACAGCTCTTATTTCTTTGTGTTTGGGTGGGTTCACAATTTTTTACCGTTGTGTTCAATGTAAGCTTAGTTTGTATGTATGTTTACTTAGTTGCATTGATAAAGTTGCATAAATTTGGTAAAACAAGTTTAAAGTGTATTCTTTACGGGTTATATCAGTGGGTGATTATATCTTGCATTCAATAGGATGCGTAGTGTAGTGGCACACTAAATTTGGCCACCTGACTTTGAGTGATATTATTGCGCTCAATGCAGATCAGGTGAAATAATGACCAAGGTAAAAAAGAAGCATTTTCCCCCAGAGTTCCGGTTGGAAGCAGCACAACTGGTCGTCGACCAGAATTACACCGTCAGGGAGGCGTGCGAAGCCATGGGGGTTGGCAAGCCCACCATGGAGTCATGAATTCGTAAGCTCCGAGCAGAGCGAGCTGGCAAGGCTCCAGAGGGCGTTGCTATCACGCCTGAGCAACTGCGCATCCAGGAGTTGGAGCGAAAGCTGAAGCGGGTTGAAGAGGAAAAAGAAATTCTAAAAATAGCTTATTAGTTAAAATAATAGGGCTTGAAAAAAGGTAGCTAAAATAATAGCGTGTAGGAACGGTAAGCATTAGACTTACTCCTGTAGCTAGTGCCGGATTTATCCGGCACGGTTCACAAATGGCTTTCTCACTGCCGAACTTTGGCGAGGGAAGCAGTGAGGAAAGCCGCCTAAATTTAAAGTCTTTATCTGTTCTACGTCATCGAAATCACCTCTCTTATATGTTGACTACAAGGTGCCTGCAAGATGGGCAAAATTTGATAGCAATATAGATCAGGCCAATGCTTGGAAGCGGCTGGAGACCGGTAACTATACCGAAGCGGATATAGCTTGGATGAAGCATGAAACAGCTGAGCGGTGGTATGAGTTGAAGCACAACTCTGGATATACAGAGGCTCACAATGCGGCGGAAAGAAAATGGACTGGAAATCCGTGGGAGAAAAACTAATGCAATTTATCAAAGATAATGATCTCTATAAGGTGGCAAGGATTGCTGGCCCCACACATAACTTCTTAGCAATTCGTTTAGCTGAGGAAAAATGTTCTACAGAGATAAAGTCTCTGCCTATCAAGCAAGGGGATGTTGAAAGAATCGATGGTCAGAGTGTGTTAGTTCAGGTTCTGCGAGGATTGGATACTATCAATTTGGAGCTTGGTGTAGAATACCAAATCTCGGAAGTTCAGTTTATTCCTTCGGACTCTGATTCATCCTCAGTATATGAGTTACTAATTAGAGAGCTAATTAAACGAATTGATTCAAATGGTGAGTTTGTAGTGATCTAATTCTCTTGTTCCAAACAGTTCCGTTGCTGATGAAGTGGCTGCAACTGAATAGACTGATGTATTTCTCAAATTGATCCGGGAAGTGGATTGCCAGCAGTAACAGTATCAGCTTCCAATTCCCGATCGGATGGACAACGCTCAGAAGCTTTCAGTATGCTGGCGTAGTGCAGCTTGAGTAAGCTGTTCTTCCTGGCAAAACTGCCCTGGGCTTTAATCCGCCTGCGAAGCTGGTGGTGGATAGCCTTAACGGCGTGAGTTGTATAAAAGCGTCAGGAGACAGTCTTTACCACTGAGGGCTTTATCCCACGCCGCGCTGAGACCACGGCATCTTCGGGTGCAACTGCCGGCCACTCCAATCTGCCAATTCCAGATAGTGATCCAGTCGAAAGGGCGGGCCCTTTGGCATATTCAAAAACCCATCCCCACCAAAGACGATCAATTATTGGGTTGCCCACCCGCAATCACGATACGAATACGCTGCTGGGTTGATCTGTAGTCAGGCTCCGCTGAGGCAGTACTGAATTAATCAGAGGCTCCTTAGCGCGGGGAGGCTCGGGATCTACCTAAGTCCTGTACCTGCAAGGGCCCTTTCATCCAGCGGTGTCTGGGACTTAAGGCGACACTGGTTTGAGGGCCCGGGCTGTAGGTTTCCCCCCCCCCTGGAAATGTGACCTAGTTCACACTGAGAGCAGAGATTGTAATTCTTCCTGCACGATTTTCAGTAATCCCTGGATATATATCTAAACGCCATCAGAAATCATGCGCCAAGTCAGGCAAAAGCGACTTGTCGGGGCGCAGGTTAGACAGGATATATTTTAGGGGGAATTGTGGCAGCCATCATCAGCGGAGAAGCCCTGGGCTTATTCAACAGTACCCAGACGGGGATCGGCGCAGCCGGTTTTGGCCAGGGCCGGGAACAGGTCTACGTGAATGCCTCCA
>NZ_JBFRBC010000054.1:2500-5781 GCF_040932045.1 Microbulbifer sp. TYP-18 | reverse complement strand
TTGGGTGACCCTTTCTGTTTAGAAGCCTGACGATGACCTACTCTCACATGGGGAGACCCCACACTACCATCGGCGATGTTGCGTTTCACTGCTGAGTTCGGCAAGGGATCAGGTGGTTCCACAACTCTATGGTCGTCAGGCAAACTGGCTTGGGTTGGCTCGGTCTTAAGAAGCCGCTCTTGAACAGCTACTCCGCCCGCCTGTTATCGCTGTTTGCCTCGGTCAGTATGACCGGCGATAACCCCAAATAAGTCGGTAAAACACTCTGTAGTAATACACCGCAAGCGTCGTGTGCCTCTACACCACAATCCACTCACTCAATCGTCAGTAACCATCTCTGTTGTATGGTCAAGCCTCACGGGCAATTAGTACTGGTTAGCTCAACGCTTCACAGCGCTTCCACACCCAGCCTATCAACCTGGTAGTCTTCCAGGGCCCTTCAGGGGACTCGAGGTCCCAGGGAGATCTCATCTTGAAGGAGGCTTCCCGCTTAGATGCTTTCAGCGGTTATCCCGTCCGAACATAGCTACCCGGCAATGCCACTGGCGTGACAACCGGAACACCAGAGGTTCGTTCACTCCGGTCCTCTCGTACTAGGAGCAACTCTTCTCAAATCTCCAACGCCCACGGCAGATAGGGACCGAACTGTCTCACGACGTTCTAAACCCAGCTCGCGTACCACTTTAAATGGCGAACAGCCATACCCTTGGGACCGGCTTCAGCCCCAGGATGTGATGAGCCGACATCGAGGTGCCAAACACCGCCGTCGATGTGAACTCTTGGGCGGTATCAGCCTGTTATCCCCGGAGTACCTTTTATCCGTTGAGCGACGACCCTTCCATACAGAATCGCCGGATCACTATGACCTACTTTCGTACCTGCTCGACATGTCTGTCTCGCAGTCAAGCGCACTTATACCATTATGCTCATTGCATGATTTCCGACCATGCTGAGTGCACCTTCGTACTCCTCCGTTACTCTTTGGGAGGAGACCGCCCCAGTCAAACTACCCACCATACACTGTCTCCGATCCGGATCACGGACCTGGGTTAGAACCTCAAACATGCCAGGGTGGTATTTCAAGGGTGGCTCCACGATAACTGGCGTTACCGCTTCAAAGCCTCCCACCTATCCTACACAAGCAGGCTCAAAGTTCAGTGCAAAGCTGTAGTAAAGGTTCACGGGGTCTTTCCGTCTAGCCGCGGGTACACTGCATCTTAACAGCGATTTCAATTTCACTGAGTCTCTGGTGGAGACAGCGTGGCCATCGTTACGCCATTCGTGCAGGTCGGAACTTACCCGACAAGGAATTTCGCTACCTTAGGACCGTTATAGTTACGGCCGCCGTTTACCGGGGCTTCGATCAAGAGCTTCGCCGAAGCTAACCCCATCAATTAACCTTCCGGCACCGGGCAGGCGTCACACCCTATACGTCCTCTTACGAGTTTGCAGAGTGCTATGTTTTTAATAAACAGTCGCAGCCACCTGGTCACTTCGGCCACCAACAGCTTACGGAGCAAGTCCGATCACCGTCAGCGGCGTACCTTCTCCCGAAGTTACGGTACCATTTTGCCTAGTTCCTTCACCAGAGTTCTCTCAAGCGCCTTGGTATTCTCTACCTGACCACCTGTGTCGGTTTCGAGTACGGTTCTCTATTGCCTGAAGCTTAGAAGTTTTTCCTGGAAGCAGGGCATCAACCACTTCGTCTCATAATGAGACTCGTCATCAGTTCTCAGCCTTCTCATTTAAGAGTATGACCCGGATTTGCCTAAGTCATAAGCCTACAACCTTAAACATGGACAACCAATCGCCATGCTGGCCTAGCCTTCTCCGTCACTCCATCGCAGCAATAGCGAGTACAGGAATTTTAACCTGTTTCCCATCGACTACGGCTTTCGCCCTCGCCTTAGGGGCCGACTAACCCTGTCCCGATTAGCGTTGGACAGGAAACCTTGGTCTTCCGGCGGGGAGGTTTTTCACCTCCCTTATCGTTACTCATGTCAGCATTCGCACTTGTGATACCTCCAGCCAACCTCCCGGTCAACCTTCAGCGGCTTACACAACGCTCCTCTACCATGCCCGAAGGCATCCGCAGCTTCGGTTACCAGTTTAGCCCCGGTATATCTTCCGCGCGGGCCGACTCGACTAGTGAGCTATTACGCTTTCTTTAAAGGATGGCTGCTTCTAAGCCAACCTCCTAGCTGTCTGGGCCTTCCCACATCGTTTCCCACTTAACTGGTATTTGGGACCTTAGCTGGCGGTCTGGGTTGTTTCCCTTTCCACGACGGACGTTAGCACCCGCCGTGTGTCTCCCGCGATTGCACTCCACGGTATTCGGAGTTTGCATGGGGTTGGTAAGTCGGGATGACCCCCTAGCCCAAACAGTGCTCTACCCCCGTGGGTGAGACGCGAGGCGCTACCTAAATAGCTTTCGAGGAGAACCAGCTATCTCCCGGCTTGATTAGCCTTTCACTCCGATCCACAGGTCATCCCCTAATTTTTCAACATTAGTGGGTTCGGTCCTCCAGTTGATGTTACTCAACCTTCAACCTGCCCATGGATAGATCGCCGGGTTTCGGGTCTATTGCCTGCAACTAAACGCCCTATTAAGACTCGATTTCTCTACGGCTCCCCTAAACGGTTAACCTTGCTACAGACAATAAGTCGCTGACCCATTATACAAAAGGTACGCAGTCACCCCGTAGGGCTCCTACTGCTTGTACGTATACGGTTTCAGGATCTATTTCACTCCCCTCTCCGGGGTTCTTTTCGCCTTTCCCTCACGGTACTGGTTCACTATCGGTCAGCTGGGAGTATTTAGCCTTGGAGGATGGTCCCCCCATGTTCAGTCAAGATAACACGTGTCCCGACCTACTCGATTTCACTTCATATGCCTTTTCGTGTACGGGGCTATCACCCTCTATCGCGGAACTTTCCAGATCCTTCCACTAAAACATAAGAAGCTTAAGGGCTAATCCCCGTTCGCTCGCCGCTACTAAGGGAATCTCGGTTGATTTCTTTTCCTCCGGGTACTTAGATGTTTCAGTTCCCCGGGTTCGCCTCACATGCCTATGGATTCAGCATGTGATACCTGTAAACAGGTGGGTTTCCCCATTCGGAAATCCCTGGATCAAAGCTTGTGTGCCAGCTCCCCAGGGCTTATCGCAGGCTCCTACGTCCTTCATCGCCTCCAGCTGCCAAGGCATCCACCGTATACGCTTAGTCGCTTGACCATACAACACAAACGACTACTAACGACTTTAACATTCAGACTCGACAAT
>NZ_JBFRBC010000053.1:0-7301 GCF_040932045.1 Microbulbifer sp. TYP-18 | reverse complement strand
CCGCTTTATCGCCCTTGAGCAGCAGGCCCTGGCCTCGAAAGAGCAGCAGCAGTACTGGCAGTCCACCTTGCAAGGCGCGCACCTGCCCTGGTGGAGCGGGCGCGAAAAAGCGCCGAGCGAGGTGATTCAGTGCGATATCTCCCTTTCGTCCAGTCGCCATATAATCCAACTGGCACGCCGCCTTGGGGTACAGGAAAAGAGCGTCTGGTGTGCCATCTATCTGGCACTGCTGTCACTGCTCGATGGCTCTGAGGAAGTGATGGGGCTGGTGGCGACCCAGGGACGTCCGGAAATACCTGACGGGGATAAAATGGTGGGGGTTTTTGTCAATGCTCTGCCAATACAGAAAAAAATCAGCGGGCTTAGCTGGGAAGCTTATATTTTGCAGGTCGATCAGACACTGCGTGCACAGCATGGCCACCGCCACTACCCCCTTTCGGAAATTCAGCGCGACAGCGATTTGGATTTTTCCGCAGCATTATTTAATTACACCAACTGGCATGTGTACTACGCCGAAAAGGAGCAGGATAGGCAAATTGATGACAATAGTTTCTCACCCACTCCCGGGGAGCAGACAGACGCACCCTTGAAAGTCGGCGGGTGGGCGGAAACCAACTACCTGCTTTTGCTCGATGTTTTTAAAGACGAGAGCAGGGAAACGTTTGGTCTTGATATTAATGCCGATATCCAAATATTCAGTCAGTATTTTCGTGAGCGCATCCGCCACTACGTTGGCAATATTCTCAGGCAGTTGGAAACGCGTGCCGACAAGGCTATCGATCTCGGTGCTTTGTTAAGCGATGCGGACCGACAGCATTGGCAAGCGCTGCAGACACCTGTAACGCAATATCCTAACGCCCAGGACATTTACACTGTGTTCGCGCGACAGGCTGAATACAGACCCGACGCCATCGCTCTGGTCCACCATGAGGAACAAATCAGCTATGGTCAGCTGCAACAGCGAGCCCGTGAACTGAGTGCTCAACTGCACGCGCAAGGTATTGGGCCGGAATCACGGGTGGGCCTGTGTATGGATCGCTGCGTCCACATGGTGGTCGGCATGCTGGCCACTTTGCGACTCGGTGGCTGCTATGTGCCCCTGGATCCTCACGATCCACCAGCGCGTCTGGCTTATATTCTCAAAGACAGCGGTATTACCATCGTGCTGACGCAAGCAGCTCATGAAAAAGCACAGGGGCTTGCGACCTATGTGCCAGTATTGGACATTACCGACAGGCCCTCTTTTGAGTCCTTCCTTGCCACCCCGCCAGCGCACAAAAGTCTGCCCACGAATCTCGCCTACATTAACTATACCTCCGGCAGTACTGGAAAACCCAAGGGCGTTTTACTGCAGCAGAAAAATGTATTGAGCCTTGCCGGTGGTGAAAGCGCCATTGCCATAGACGATTCGGAAATCGTTGCACAGACGGCTAATTATGCTTTCGATGCCATTACTTATGAGCTGTGGACCTGCCTGTTGACAGGGGCAAGGCTGGTTATTGTCGATCGCGACCTGACCCTGGAAGGCGCCCGCCTGCAGGAAACATTTGTCCGCTACGGAATTTCCACCGCGTTTCTTGCAACGGCCCTGTTTAATCGTATCGGGCTGGCCAACCAGCACGCATTTGCTTCACTCGATAAATTAATCATGGGTGGTGAAGCCTGTTCGGTAGAGGCCATCGAGCAGGTGCTGGCCCACAAACCCCGGCGTTTAATTAACGGTTATGGTCCCACCGAATGCACTACCTTCGCTACCACCTTTGATCTGGATACCGATATTTTGCGTTATCGCAGCGCACCTGTCGGGCGCCCCCTGGCGAATAATTCGGTTTATATTCTCAATCACGCCGGGCTTGTGCCTGTGGGTGTGGTGGGAGAGTTGTGTATCGGTGGGACGGGTCTGGCCCGGGGCTATTTAAATCAGGCAAAACTCACCGCCGAAAAGTTTATCCCCAACCCCTTTAGCGATGTGCCGGGCGAGCGCCTGTATCGCAGCGGGGATTTGGCCAGGTTAATTCCTCAGGGAGAGGGTTTTGAAGGACAGTTGGAATACCTCGGGCGGGTGGATCAGCAGGTTAAGATTCGCGGTTTTCGTATTGAAATGGGCGAAATTGAGAATGTCCTCGGCGAACATGCAGGGGTGGACAATATTTGCATCTCCCTGGGCGATCGCCACGCAGGCAGTCCA
This sequence comes from Microbulbifer sp. TYP-18, assembly GCF_040932045.1. Taxonomy (NCBI): domain Bacteria; kingdom Pseudomonadati; phylum Pseudomonadota; class Gammaproteobacteria; order Cellvibrionales; family Microbulbiferaceae; genus Microbulbifer; species Microbulbifer sp. TYP-18. Next base: position 5,113 of record NZ_JBFRBC010000053.1, on the reverse strand, counting down.
TCCCTGATCGCCTACTTAGTCAATGCCCAATGCCAGGATGAAGACAAGAAAGGGAAATTGATCGCACAGGTGCAGCAGTTTGCCCGTGCCCGCTTGGCTTCGTACATGCTGCCGACCGATTATGTGGTGCTCGATAAACTGCCTTTGACGGCCAACGGCAAAGTGGATTATGCGATGCTGCCGAACCCGGGGCCGTCACTGTCCCACCATGCCTATGTCGCGCCTGAGAGCGAAACAGAAATCCTCCTGAGTGATATTTGGCAGCGGGTCCTGGGAGTGGAGACCGTCGGATGCGAGGATAATTTTTTCCAGCTGGGCGGTCACTCGCTGATGGTGATGCAGGTGATCGCCCAACTGCGTGAGCGGGGCGTTGAGCTGTCTGTCGAGCAGCTGTTCCGTGCGCAGAATTTGGCGGAGCTTGCCAAGGGCATCGATGCGGCCCGCGCAGTCGACCAGGATCGTTTTGTCGCTCCTGAAAACGGCATTCCCGAAAATCCCCAGCAGATCCGACCCGATATGCTGTCCCTGGTGGTGCTCTCTCAGCAGGATATTGATCAGGCGGTCAGCCAGGTAGATGGTGGTGTGGCCAATATCAAGGACATATATCCCCTGGGCCCACTGCAGGAAGGTATTCTGTTTGTGCACACGATGTCGCAGCAGAGCGACCCTTTTATCATTAACAGCCTATATAAGGTGGATGGTGCCGGGCCGGTGGCGGCGCTGATCAAGGCTCTGCAATTTGTGATTGACCGTCACGATATCCTGCGTACAGCCTTTGTCTGGCAGGGGCTTTCGCAGCCTTTGCAGGTAGTCTTGCGCCGGGCGCGCCTCGCGGTCGAGTATTTTGATCTACAGCCCGGGCAGATCGATGCCGAACTGAATACACGCATGGACCCTGAGAAACAGCACATGGTGCTGGAACAGGCACCCCTCTTGCGCCTCCAGGTGGGCAGACTTGCCGGCAGCGCAAGTCACTACGTGATCTTCCAGTTTCACCACCTGGTGCTGGATCACGTCAGCCTCGAAATTATCGTGCGTGAGGTCGCCCACTTTGAAGCGGGCGAGCAGCACAAGCTGCCCCAAGCGATCCCCTACCGCCAGTATATTGCCCACGTCCAACATTTGGCGAAGTCCGGGCGAGCGCAAGAATTTTTCCGCTCGATGCTGACGGGCGTCAAAGGCGATACCGAGCTTTTTGGTCTGACTCTGGCCAAGGCCAAAGGCGGTCGTATCCTTGAACACAGCTGCGCACTCCCCAACGATCTTGCGGCGCGGATTCGCGAGACAGCGCGCGTGCGACAACTGAGTCCGTCGGTCATTTTTCATAGCGCCTACGCCATGCTTATTGGCCTTTGCAGCGGTCGCGACGATGTTACCTTCGGCACCGTTCTGTCGGGCCGGTTGCAAGGTACCCTTGGGGCTGAGAGCATGCCGGGCCTGTTCATCAACACCTTGCCGCTTAGAGTAGGGTTGGGCAGGCACAGCGGTGAAAGCCTGATTCTGGAGGTCAAAGAGAAGCTTCAGCAATTGGTCAGCGTGGAATACGAAGCCCTGGCTGTGGCCTTGAAAGCTGCGGGTCTGCCCGCCGGAAGCACGGTTTTTTCCGCGCTACTCAACTATCGGCATTCGGCGCCGGACAAAGCACCCGGTTCGACAGGTGCGTCTGAAGGCCTCGAATTTCTCGCCGCCCACGAACGCACCAACTACCCCTTTTCCCTTGCCGTCAACGATTTTGGTGAGCACTTTTCGCTGGATTTTCTGATCGACGAGCGAATTCAGATGGCGCCTGTTGTCGATTATTTCCTATCAACGATCCGTTATTTGATGGATCAACTATCCTCGCACGCGAGTGGCCCACTGATGCTTGATCACGGGCTGCCGGCAGATGTGAGAACAGCGCTTTTGGTTCCCGGGCCCATTCCCTCCGCGCCTTATCCGCTGTCCCAAAGCCTGTTGTCATCCTTCGAGCACTGGGCGGCCGAGTCGGAGGATGCCCTGGCGCTGGTGTCGGAAGCGGGCGGGGAGCAGTTGACCTACGGCGAGCTTGCACACCGGGCCAACCGCCTGGCGCACGCCCTGCAGGCGCGCGGTGTGGGCCTGGAAACTCCCGTCGGGGTATGCCTGTCCCGCGGCCCCTCACTGATCATCAGCGCTGTGGCCATCCTCAAAGCCGGGGCGGTCTATGTCCCCCTGGAGCCGTCCAACCCCGCCCCGCGCATGACCTATATCCTGAGCGACAGCCAGGTCGCCTGGGTGATCAGCGACAGCGAGCACCTTGAAGCCCTGGGCGGGACAGAGCGGCCCTGCCTGTGTCTGGACCGGCCGGAGATCCGACAGGAACTTGGCCGGTTACCTGGCACACCACCGCCGGTGCCCAGGGTGAGTGACCACGGCGAGCGCAGCGCCTATCTGATCTACACCTCCGGCAGCACCGGTCAGCCCAAGGGCGTTGTGGCCTGCCACCGGGCAGTGCTCAACCGCCTGTGCTGGCAGGCCGAGACCATGCCCGCAGCCGCCACAGATGTGTTCTGCCAAAAAACCCGCATCGGCTTTGTCGACCATGTAGCGGAGATTTTTCAGGCCTTGCACCGCGGCCGGCCGCTGGTGATTCTGGAGGAGGAGAGCCTGCAGACACCGGTGCGCCTCGGCCAGTGGCTGCGGGACTGGCACATCAGCCACCTCACTCTGGTGCCCTCACTGCTCAAAACCCTGCTGGCCAGTGGTCTGTCAGCGCCGGGACTCAAGGTGGTCACCAGCTCCGGCGAGGCCCTGTGGCACAGCGATCTGAGCGGCTTTGAAGAGGCCTTTCCCGGTGCCGAGCTATGGAACCTGTACGGTTCCACCGAAGTGGGTGCCGACGTGAGCGCCTGCCGCTGGTCCTTTACCGAGGCGGCGGCCCCGGAGTGCTCGGTGATCGGGCAGCCCATCGCCAACCTCAGCGCCTATGTGCTCGGTCCCCGGGGCGAGCTTTTGCCGCCGGGTGTGGTGGGCGAGTTGTGCATCGCCGGTACGGGGCTCGCCCATGGCTATGTGGGCCGCGGCGATTTGACCGCAGAGCGCTTTGTGCCCCACCCGTTCAGCGACACCCCGGGCGAGCGGCTCTACTGCACGGGCGACCGCGTGCGTTATCTCCCTGACGGCAGCCTCGACTTTATCGGGCGCCTGGATGGGCAGGTCAACCTGCGCGGCTTTCGCATCGAATTGGGAGAGATCGAACACCACCTGCGCAGTCACGAGGCCGTGCAGGAGGCTGTTGCCGCGTTGCACGAGGCCGAAGGGGAAGAGCCCCGTCTGCTGGCCTATGTGCGGGTGGCGGAGGGGCTGGCGGACCCGGCTGGTGTGGAAAGGCAAGTGCGCGAATCCCTCAAGAGGGAGCTGCCGGCCTATATGCAACCTTCAGCCATCCAGGTATTGCCCCGCTTCCCGCGTACCGTCAGCGGTAAACTTGACCGCCAGGCCCTGCCAGTGCCGAGTCAAGGCGCGCTGGCGCAAGGCGGCGCCAATGGGCCGCAAGGCACGACGGAATCCCTGCTGGCCAGCCTCTGGCAGGCTCTGCTGCAGGTTCCCCCGGTGGGGCGGGAGGACAACTTCTTCGAGCTGGGCGGTCACTCGCTGCTGGCCACGCAGTTGGTGTCCCGCATCCGCGCCGCCTTCGGCGTCGACCTGCCGATCCGCTGCCTGTTTGAATACCAGACCCTCAAGGCCCAGGCCCGGGCCCTGGAGCAAGCCTTAAAGCACGGCGCGACCGAGGCCCACCCCCCCCTGGTGCCAGTGCCCCGGGAGCCGGGGAGTGAGGCGCCCCTGTCCTATGCCCAGCAGCGCCTGTGGTTTTTGGGGCAGTACACGGGGCCGAGCGATGTCTACAACATGCCCCTGGCGCTTGAGATTTGTGGTCAGGTCAAGGAGGCGGCACTGCTGAAGGCTCTGGCGGCGTTGTTTGCACGTCACGAGAGTCTGCGCACCTGCTTTCGGGTGCACGGCGACGAGGCCTGGCAGGTGATCGACGCCGAAGGCCCGGCCCTTGCAGTGGAAGCGGTGGAAAGCGAGGCCGAACTGCAGCGCATTGCCGCTGCCGAGCGTCATTACGCCTTTGACCTGGCGGCCGACGCCCTGTGCCGGGTGCGCCTGTTGCGCCGGGACGGGGATCTGGACAGCGACGAGAATGGGGGCGACAGCGAGCCGTCCTACGCGCTGCTGCTGACCATGCACCACAGCATCTCCGATGGCTGGTCCCTGGGGATTGTGTTCCGCGAGTTAATTGCTCTTTACGAGGCTTTCGCCGCGGGCGAGGCCAACCCCCTGGCGCCCCTGCCGGTACAGTATGCCGACTTCGCGCACTGGCAGCGCCAGTGGTTGCGCGGTGAAGTGCTTGAGCGCCAGCTCGATTACTGGCGCCAGGCCCTGGCGGATCTGCCGCCACTGCTGACCCTGCCCACGGACCGGCCGCGCCCGCCGGAGCAGCGCTTTCGCGGCGGCTTCGCAGCGGTGGCGCTGCCGGCGGCCCTGTCGCAACAGTTACAGGCCCTGAGTCAGGCCCGGGGCGTCACCCTGTTTATGACGTTGCAATCGGCCTTTGCGGTGCTGTTGGGGCGCTACGCCGGCCAGGACGATGTCGCCATCGGCACGCCCATCGCCAACCGTACGCGTGAAGAGACAGAAGGGCTGATCGGATTTTTTGTCAACAGTCTGGTGCTGCGCAGCCGCCTGGACAAGGACCCGAGCTTCAATGAGCTTTTGGTGCAGAGCCGGGAGGCCTCATTGCAGGCCTACGCCCACCAGGATATTCCCTTTGAGATGCTGGTGGAGGCCATCAACCCGGTGCGCAGTCGGGCCCATTCACCCCTGTTTCAGGTGATGTTTGCCCTGCAAAACCTGCCCGTGGACAGCGCCACTTTGCCGAGTGTGGCCATGCGCCCCCTGCGGGTTGGCGATGAGGCCCATGCCGGAGCAGGGCGGGGCGTATCCCGCTTTGATCTGACCCTGACCCTGCACGAGGGTGCCACAGGTATTGAAGGTGGCATGGAGTACAACAGCGACCTGTTCGAGGCCGCCACCATCGCACGCTGGCTGGATCACTACCAGCGACTGCTGGCGGCCATGGTGGCGTCGCCGG
>NZ_JBFRBC010000052.1:0-6014 GCF_040932045.1 Microbulbifer sp. TYP-18 | reverse complement strand
GGTCGTGTCGTGCCTGATCTCCCCCCCGAGCGCTGTACTCAGCTCCATCCTGTGGGTGGATTGCTTGGTGCCGGTCTTTCCCGGCTGTCAGCGGTCTTTCCCGCCGTCCGCTACCGCAGGCTGATCGCATCGCTCCTTATGGGCTACCCGAGAGGATTCAGAACTCCCGCACCAAATGTCGGGGCGAGCTTCCTCCAAACTAACCTCCCCCCCAGTTTCCAAGACAAACTTCTTAGCCAGACTTGGGCCAAGGCGGCGGTATCCGCTTCTTATCAGGTTCAGATACCCGAGAGTCGTACCAATCTTCTTTGCGAAGCTCGCCCGCTCCCGCTGGCTCATCGACTTGAGATATTCACTTGGGTTCATGGAGGAAATGTATCCCAATGATACACTTTTAGCAACATTTGATAATTTTTTGATGTAGATAACTACGCCATGATGAATCATTTTGGCCAGTTGATCACATTTGGGGGGTTTACCAGAATGGCGTGGTTTCTAAATATGCTCTACAGGCGAACACGCATGGAAGTTGGCGATATCCGGCTCGAGAACGCCAGGCAGTTGTCCAAGACGTTTAACAATCTCAGAGAGTTCTCGGAAGCCCTGGGTATGGCTTCCTCACAGCTCTCCCAGCTAATTGGCCCTAACCCCCGGCGCCGGATTGGAGCAACCGTTGCTCGACGTATAGAAGAAGCCTGCAATAAGGAAAAAGGCTGGCTCGACGTTATGCACAGCAATGAAGCCAGCACGGTTACGACTGGCAACGGTATAAACATTGATCTGCTTGTCGCCTGTATCAGTGCTGTAGAGAAAAAAATAGAGGACCTTGGCATCAAAAAGATGCCCACAGACGCGCGCGCGCGAGCTATCGCCACTGTCTACGCATACACAGAACAGGCAAACACTACAGAGGTTGTAGATCCAGCTTTTGCAATTCGCATGATTTATCAGGGAGAGTAGAAAACTCCCACTCCAGACAAAACTCCTCTTGAGCAATTTTGCTACAAAGTGGAAGCTTCGCGCACTGACCACATTGAAAGCCCGCTCTATTGAGCCCCGCCCTGATCGCCGCTGTAACCAACCAACTAGAGATTAGCGGCTGCTCTGGTCTCCTCACTACACGATTCATGCCATACCCCCCTCCCTAGGATTTGGAGTAACTACAGGAAATTATGATCCCGAAGCAAGAGGAAAAGCGGGCACAAGCGTACATCTTTATGATTAATACTGACCAATTCTTGCAAACTGTGGCATCGGGATGGCCCCTAGCCTACAAGCTGAACCAGATGCGCATGCCGCCATTATTCGGGGATAGCCCATATATTTCCAAGCTGCAAACTAAAGAATTTCCCGCCAAAAGATAAAATAATTTACCAATTCTCTTGCTTAAATGTATCATTATGATACATTTATCTGGCGCTCTAAATGAGGACCAGATAATGCACGTCAAAAGCAAAAACTCGGTTGCCGCAAGTAGAGACTCTTTTAGAAGGTTTGAGCGTCAAAAAGAGTCTCAAATAGGCTCGTCTATATCCAGCACAATTCTGACAAACGGTTGTATCCGCCTCGACAGTATCCCTCGCCAGACTGAACCCGGCCTGAAGCAATCTCAGGGGGTAGCGCAATGATGAACTTCGCCACCAGCTCAGCCAGGCCAGTAGAGGAAGCCCTGCCCGACTACGAGTGTCACCAGGACAACCAGCGGGAAATCACTCAAAAGGACATCGAGGCAGTCGCCGAATTCATTGAGTATCGCTTATTAAAAGAGCGCGGCGTTTTGAGCAAAGCTGCCGTGCACGCTCGCGAATTGTTCGCCGATGCAATGGCAGACCAAATCGACAGCCTGGCCGGGAACTCCGACAGCACCGGCCCTGAACACATCGGTTTGCTTGCAATACACGACGCTGTAGAGGCTGGATTCGAGATCCAAGAGGCAGCCCGCAACGCCATCGCACACATTGCCGAGGAGCACTTTGAGGAGTTCTCAGCCGAGGCCCGCTGCTGGGGTTGGCTGGAATGAGCAAGAAGCTATCCGACCGCCGAATTATCCGGTTCATAAAGTGGTTGACAGCCCAGGGGGCTGAAATGCTGCCAACGACGAATGAGCTTGAAGTAATTCGTTTCCGATGCGCTCAAGGTGTTGGCGTCCTCTATCGAAACACCAAAAACAAAAATATCTACAACAGCGGCCCAATCGTTACGGAAGCACTAAACGCCTATTTAAACGGCAACAAGTGGGCAGGAAAAGGAAAGCCAACGAAGCGGACCTATTGCAATAGGCGCAAGCAACAGCTCCTGAACCGAGACGGTGATGAGTGCTTCTACTGTGGACAGCCACTTGGCCGCGATGTCACTGAGGAACATCTGGTTGCACTCAATCAGGGCGGCCCGAACCGATTAGAGAATCTGGTGCTGGCTCACAAGCCCTGCAATCTCAAAGCCGGAAATCTGCCCGTGATGGAGAAGGTACGGCTGCGCGAAGCAATGCGAGCGGAGGTGGCTGAACAATGAAATCCATACGACTCAACCTCGATACAGCCAGCATTAGCGCCACCGTGGTCGCCGCCAGCCGTCGGGCCAGCTACCTGTTTCCTGACCTGAAAGTAACCGTGGTTCGCGCTTGTGACATGGACTGGTGGGAAGAGGTCTGCAAAGCCGTTCGCGAGCGCTGCCGTCAGTCCTATCAGCGCTGGGGTCACTGTGAAAACCCCTACCCGGTCGGCGATCTTTGCCGTGGCATCTGGGTGGATGAAAGCGAGGTCATCTTAAACGAGTCGCAGCAGGAAGTGGCTAAACGCAAAATCAACTGGGAGTGTGAAGACCGTTATGTCTGAACAACCAATCAATTCAATTACCAATCCCGACGACTTCTTGCGCGGCCAGGAATCCTGCCAGACCGGCCTGCCCTCTCCATTGAACGAGACCGAGGATTTCGAGCGGGGCTACGCCGCCCAATATGCGCAAGAACAGATGCTAACCGAAAGGAGCGAACAATGAGTATCCCTGTCATGGTGTTGGGTGAATCCGGTACGGGCAAAAGCGCCTCCCTGCGCAATCTGGACCCGAACAGGACCCTCCTTATTCAAACCATCAAGAAGCCTCTACCGTTTCGCTCAAGAGGGTGGAAACCCGCTGTTACCGACAGTTGGGAGCGGATCATTAGTGGTATTCGCAAGGCAGAAGAGCTCGGGAAGGAAATCGTTGTGATTGACGACTTCCAGTACCTGTTAGCCAACGAGTTTATGCGTCGCTCCCAGGAAAAGGGATTCGACAAGTTTACCGAGATCGGTCATCACGCCTGGTCAGTGATGATGGCCGCGCAACAGGCTGCAGAGCATGTGCGAGTCTATTTGCTCAGTCACACCCAAACCGACGACTTCGGCAACACCAAAGCCAAAACAATCGGCAAGCTGCTGGATGAAAAAATCACGGTAGAGGGGTTGTTTACCATCGTACTGCGCACAATAGTGAGCGACCAAGGCTACCACTTCTCCACCCAGAACAACGGAGCCGATACGGTTAAAACCCCTATCGGCCTGTTCGATCAAAACCGTATCGACAACGACCTCGCCTTAGTAGATAGCGCCATCTGTAGCTACTACGGCATCAATCAGCCCGCGGAGGAGAAAGCAGCGTGAACGCATATAACTATCAACTCAACGCCAATGATGCCCGAGAGGGCTCTGGAGGTGGAAATCACCGTATCCATGAATCAGGTGCCTATATCGGTGTTCTGACCAAGGCAAAGCATATTGTCGCCACCACAGGTGCTGTGGGTGTTGAATGCGAATTTGAGAGTAAGGCCGGGGAGCAGGCGCGCTTCACCCTATACACCCATAACAAGAGCGGTGAGGTCATTTACGGCTGCAAACAGCTGCAGGCACTTATGGCGGTCCTCAAGCTGCGCGATATTCGGCCGCAGCTGGCCACTATTGAGGAATACGATTTTGATACCCGTCAAGTGGCCAAGGTTCAAGCGGAAATATTCCCAGACTTGATGAATAGACCTGTCGGAATCGTGTTCCAGATAGAAGAGTATTTGAATGGCTCTGGTGAGGTAAAACAGCGTCCTAACTTCTACGCCCCATACAACGCCGAGACCAGTCAACTTGCTATTGAGCTGCTGGACCAGGAGCCGGCAAAAAAACTGGAGAAAATCCTTCAGAACTTGCAGGACAAAAAGCTACCAGCGCAAACCCGACCTCCAGCGACAAGTATTGGTAGCGGCAATATCAAGGCTCCCGGCGCTCATAAAATTCCGGATTTTGACGACGACATTCCATTCTAGCACCAGGAAACCACTGGTTAAGGATAAGACTATGAACCTCTATCAAATCGCCGAAGAGCACCGTCAAGCATTGGACCTGCTAAATAGCATGGAAGACCTCGACCAGCAAATCATTGAAGACTCAATGTCTGCCCTCAATGATCAACTCGAAAACAAAGTAATTAATTGCGCAAAGTACCTCAAGGGTATTGAAGCCGAAGCCAATGCGATCAAGGAAGCAGAGCGAGGTATGGCTGTCCGCCGTCGAGCACTGGAGAACCGTGCGGCCAGTTTCAAAGAGTACATTCGCTCGGCCATGGTCCGTTGTGAACTAATGGCGGTGAAGGATGCCGAGCTGCCTGTAAAACTGACAAAGCCACAGAAAATCGTAGTGATTGACGAAGAATCCTCTCTAAGCGATGAATTCGTAAAGGTGGAGCGTAAGCCAATTAAAACCGAAATCAAAAAGGCACTGCAATCCGGTCAACTGGTAGCGGGTGCTCATCTTGAAGAGGGCCAATACGGTCTAAGAATTGGTTAACCAGCGCCCCGGCACCTTTAACCATCAGTAGTTATATGGCAGTCGAAATTTAAATTAAGGAGAAATACATGTACGTTCATATACGAAGCGAACCAGGACTTTGGACCGTTGGATTCTATAAACCAGATGGTCAGTGGGAGCCGGATTCGGATCACTCAAGCATTGAAGATGCAGCCAATCGGGTTTTCCAGTTGAATGGCGGTTTTACTGAGAAACAAGACCAGCCAGAAATCAAACACTACTACCTGCAACTTGACAATAACCCATTGTTTGTTAGTGGGCCAGAAACAGCGATTATCATCCTTGGCTATACCCCAACATATGACGATAACAGCTTGCGCCTCATTTTGAAGGGGGACCATTACAAGAAATTAGCCAAGCGGCGGGACAATGGCGGATTTGCAGCCTGCCTCGCATATTTTGAAGAACACCTTGACCAAGCCTCGCCTTACAGTGAACACCATATCCCTGCCAACAGAAAAATAATCACCAGAGTAAAAGACGATTTTGGATCACGGTAGTGGTAATCCCTTTTATCCAGCGCCCCGGCGCAATCAGTCAGTAGTAACCGTTAGGGCCGCCAGTACGGGGCCTGCTTTAAGGGAGTTAATGCTATGACCGCATGCCTAATCTGCCACCATGCGCTCACTGACCCACGGTCATTGGCACGCGGAATGGGACCAATCTGCTACGCAAAGCACGGGGCTCAGGGCGATCTGTTTCTGCCTGGAGCGCCTATTTATGATTTTTATCTACGCGAAGTTACCGGGCAATCCGTACTTTGCATTGTCGATTTGTATGACGAAAGGCACCCTACCGTAACCGTCACCAACGGTGCAGAACTGGTACTGAAGCAGATAGCCGACCAGATTGGTTCCCTGCCGGAACGAATTATCTATCGAGACAGCGAAGGAGAGTGGGACCAGTTGAAGGCCAAAAGCGATGGCTCTTTTAAGGGGTTTGCACCGCTACCAAACTCTGCTGGACGGCGTATTACTGAAGAGCACCAAGCCTTGCAGTGTTTCCAGGATTCAAGAGGTGGGTAATACACGAGATACAGCAGTGTATGCAGTGGTACCGCAGTACATAGGCAACGAGTGATGGCAGCTTATTACAACGAGATTGATCCATTTGCGGCCCAGTGGTTAAGAGAACTGATTTCAGCCGGTCACATAGCGCCAGGCGATGTCGACGAGAGGAGCATTG
>NZ_JBFRBC010000051.1:0-7581 GCF_040932045.1 Microbulbifer sp. TYP-18 | reverse complement strand
AGATTTGTCCGTGTGCTACCCGATGATCTACAACTACTGGTGCGCGGTCAACGCCTGGCAGGCACAGCGGCTCACAAAGCAGCAGCGGCGGCTCAGGAACCAGCAAAAAGCTCTCAATCGTTTGGCGGCCCGGGTCAAAAAGCTGGAGGCGGCCTAGTGGGGTCCACACCGGGCAGCTATCCGCTGACCAGCGAGCAACTTGCGGGTCTGGACGGCATCAATAATACGTTTACCAGCGAAAACCTTGCGGCGCGCGGCGATGTGCCGGGTCCGCCCTTTAGCAGCGACGACCTGTTGGGCCTGACGGACTATGTGCCCATGAGCGGGGCCTCGTTGTCAAAAACCAGTGTCACCAATGAAAATATCGCGCTGGTTGGGACTTCCCGGACACTGAGTTCCGGCACCATCACCGCCAGCGTCAGCGGTGGCACGGGCAACTATACCTATACCTGGCAGAAAGTCAGTGGCACCACCCTGTCACAAAGCGGCTCCGGGGCGTCGGTCAGCTTGACCCATACCAGCAGCAGCGGCGTGTCGGTTACAGCGGTCTACCGGTGCCGGATTACCGATGGTGTGGGCACCATCACCACCAACACTGTCACGATCAGCTTTACCCACTACCGGCTCAATACCGGGGCGATCACCAACGAAGTCGCGATTGACTACGCGCCGGCGACGGTGACCGCGACGGTGTTTGTGAACCGCAACGGCACCGCCAGTGGTACCGGTTACTGGATAGCGCCGGCCAGTTCCACCGTGGGGGATTTATTTGATGTGTATTTCAATATCACCCTGGGCACGGTCAGTAGTGGTTCGCCCACCACAACCCCGTTGACGATCAATACCCAGCGCTGGCAATCGGTGACGGCCAGCCAGTCGCGGCCGGATAAGCCGGGCCTGAGCAAGGTAGCGGACGTGCGCGTGCGGATACGCAAAAAATCCGGTGGCGGCTACCTGTTCGACAAGACCGTCAGGATTTCAGCAATCGTGGAGAGTGACTGGCTATAGCGCCTTTTTAATGAACCCCTTATTTTTTCGAGCATCAGGAGTGCAAAGTATGTCAACCGGCAATCGACCCAGACGCAAGACCGTAGACAAGGAAAATCCGCAGGCATCTTCCCCGGCGGCTGACGAGTACGTGATTACCGGGGAGCAACTGCAGCAGCTGCGCCAGCTATTGGGTGGCATAGTGCAGACAGGTTCGGGGTTTGATCCCGACCCGGTAAAGATGTACGGCGGCATGATTCAATCCAATCGAACCCTGGCGACACAGGCGGCGGATGTGTTGCAGCAGCTGCGCCCGGTGACCTGAATGCGCCACGCCTTCTTATACAGTTACGACCCACAAAACGGCCTGCAAACACAGGCCGTTGTTGTATCCGACCTGCGCGATATAAACCGCATGATGGAAGTGGCGCGCAGTAAAGGGCTGGATGCGTCCAGCGCTTTGGTGCAGGACGCGATTGCGGCCTATGTGGACTATCCGCCTTTGATGGACCTGGTGCATCAGTGGGCAGAGGCGGTGGACAGGGCGGCGTTGGAAGCGGAGCACCCCTGGCTGGCATTTTATCGGGGCGAGGCAGTGGCGTTGCCGGAGGACGACCCAGGGCTGCGTCAGGCTGAAGTGGATCAGGTGGTCGCGGAGTTTTATCGCCGGGTGTTCAAGGCCGAGCGAGCGGAGCGGTTGCGGGCGATCAAGGTGATGGTGGACGGCAAGCAACTGGATGGGGACGAGACGGCCCAGACCCGTATGGCACGGGTGGTGACCATCGCCCAACACCAGCTGCTTAATGGTCTCATCAGCTATCTGGAAACACAGCAGGGCAACACAGCGTTGACTGCGCCAGAGTTGGTCAGCGGCCTGTTAACGGCATTCAACCAGATCCGCCAGGACCAGTCGGCCCAATGGATGCTGTCAGACAATAGCGCCAGCACATTCACCCCGAGTCAGTTGTGCGAAGGGTTGCACCTGGCGATGCGGGAACAGGAAAGTTTGTGGGGGTTTGATTGATGGCCCGGATAAGCAGTTACAACTTTGCCGGAGAAACCCCCCGTATTGATCCCAAGCTTCTGGATGGCCGCTTTGCCACCCGGGCAATGAATGTGGAACTGCGCCGGGGACAGATAGCGCCGGCCTGTGCACCGGCGGAAACAGGGCAGACTCTGGATACGGCTACACAGACCCTGTACCTGTTCAACCGTGAGGGCAACGAGGGGCAGGGCTTCTGGTTTGAATTTGCCGGCGATGTGGATGTGGTGCGGGGGCAGATTGCCGGGGATACCACGGAGCGCACTTATTTTACCAGCGATGGTGTGCCCAAAATCACCGACGCCACCCTGGCCACCGGTGGCGCCGGTCCCTATCCCTCCGGGGTGCACGACCTGGGCCTGCCCGCACCCTCTGCGGCGCCCTTTGTGACTGGCCCGGACGGGGAACCGCCGGAGGGTGGCCAGTCGATCGACACCGCCTATATCGTCACCTTTGTATCGGCGCGTGGAGAGGAGGGGCCGCCCAGTGTGCCCTCGCGCATTGTGGCGCGCTGGGACGGGGCCACGGTGGAATTGAGCGCGATTCCGGTGGCCAGCGGGAATTTTGTGGTGCAGACCAAACGAATCTACCGGGCCGAATTGACCGGGTTTCAGTTTGTGGCCGAGATCCCCGCCGCCCAGGACAGCTTTAGTGACAGTGTGAAGTCGGGACAACTGGGGGAGTCCTGTCCCAGTGGGGACTGGATTGCGCCGGACCCCAATATGACCGGGCTGACGGCGCTGCCCAATGGGGTGATGCTGGGGGCTTTCGGCAATACCCTGGCGTTTTGCGAACCCTTTCAGCCCCACGCCTGGCCGATTCGCTACCAATTGGCGATGGCTTACGATTTTGTTGCGGCGGCGGTGATTTCCAGCGGTGCGGTGATCGCTACGACCGGCAAACCCTATCTGGTGGCCGGTTCCGAACCGGCGGCCATGAGCCTGGTGCCACTGGATGAGGTTCACGCCTGTGTCAGCAAACGCTCCCTGGTGGATATGGGGGAATACGTCATTTATGCGTCACCGGACGGGCTGGTTGCGGTGGGGGGCACTGATGCGCGTCTGGTCAGCGAACCATTGATACTGCCATCGCAGTTTAGGGAGCGCTTTAATCCATCGAGCATTCACGCCTATCGCTTCGAGGATCGCTATCTGGCGTTTTACGACAATGGAATTGAGCGGGGCAGCTTTAGTTTTTCTGTGCAGGAGGGGTTTCGCTTTTACGATGTGACGGCGGACACCGCCTACCTGGACGAGGCCAGTGGCGAACTGTACCTGTGTCAGGCGGGCGTGGTGAGCCGCTGGGGCGCCGGCCCGGACTCGCCCTATACCTGGCGCAGCAAAATCTGGCCAACGCCGCTCGGGGTGGGATTTGCCGCGGCCAAGATCGACGCCGATACCTATCCGGTGGATTTTGACGTTTACGCCGACGGCGAGCTGCTGCACAGCCTGTCGGTGACGGATGGCCACGCCTTTCGGTTGCCCTGCAGGCGCCGTTACCGCCATGTGCAGTTCGAGCTGCGCGGCACTGCGCCGGTATCGAATATCCAGCTGGCCGGCAGTATGAGCGAGATCAGCTGATGGCGAGGCGCCCGACCGGATTACCGAATCTTCCTTCAAAGGTAGACCGTGCCATTCGGCCGGTCCTGGAAAAAATAATTGAATTGGTCGAAGTAGGGCTGGGTACACGGGGCAATCCGCTCGACGCTTTTCTGACAAAACGCAACCTGATTGATACCGGGCTGGTGAAGTTGATCAACAACTCGCGGTTTGCAATTCCCGGTATAGATCTGGTTCCCACCAACTCGGCACCCGACCCGATAGTGCCACCGGCCCCAACGGGCTTTGCGGTGACCAACGGTTTTAGTCATGTGTTTTTGCAGTGGAACAACCCCAACAGCCAGTACCGGGGCCACGCCTACACCACTATTTACCGGGCCACTGAGGACAACCTGGCCAATGCGGTGGCCATCGGCCAGTCCACCAGCTTTTTGTATGCGGATGTGGGGGTACAGCGGGAAGTCACTTATTACTATTGGATTGCCTATACCTCGATCACCGATATTGAGGGGCCGCACAACGGGGCGGCGGGTACTGCCGGCAGTACGGCGCCGGACCCGGCGCTGGTGCTGGAGAGTCTGTCGGGGCAGATTCGGGAAACGCAGCTGTATCAAACGCTGCAGGACCGCCTGAACCTGGTCGACAACCCGGCGACGGGACTGGTGGACAGTCTCAGCAATGAAATCAGTAGCCGCCAGCAGGCGGTCAACAGCCTGCAGCAGCAGATTGACGGCCTGGTGGTGGCCACGGATGTGGAGATTTTTTATCAGCCGGAGGCGCCGACCCCGGAACAGGCCAGTGGCGGTGTGCTGGTGGAGGGCTCCCGCTGGTTCGACACCGACGATAATAATCACCCCTATGTATTTACGGAGGACGACGGCCTTTGGCACGATGCCCGTGATCAGTTGGTATTGAGTGTGGAGGCCAATTTAACCACCGAGCGGTTGGCGCGGATCGCGGCGGACGAAGCGCAACTGGCGCGCCTGGATGCCATGGAGTTGACGGTCAACGACCCTGCCAATGGTGTGGCGGCCAATGCCGGTGCCATCACTGCCCAGAACCTGCGCATCACCAGCAATGAAGAGCAGCTGGTGGCCCAGGCCGGGCAACTGGACAGCCTGGAACTGACGGTGTTCGATGCCAATACCGGTGTGGGCGCCAATGCGTCCGCGCTGGCCGCCCAGGCGCTGGAGATTATCCGGGTCGGCGAGGATATCGCGGCCCAGGGCCAGGACATCGCCGGCCTGCAGGCCACGCTGGAAAACCCCAACAGCGGCTTGTCGGCCAGTGCGGCGGCCATCGATCAGTTACAGATTGATGTGGCCTTTATCGACGGGGAGTTGCAATCCCAGGCCACGGCCCTGACCCAGGTGCAGACCGAATCCGGCGAAAACACCACGGCGGTGCAGGTGCTGCAGCAGAGCGTTGACGGCATCGAGGGCCAGTTCACGGTCAAGATCGACAGCAACGGCTATGTGGCCGGATTCGGCCTGGCGGTGACCCAGAACGAGTACGACGGCACCCAGCACAGCGAGATGGTTTTCTCCGTGGACCGCTTTGCCGTGGGTGCGCCGGGGAAGGCCGAGCTGGCTTTTATTATCGATGGCAACCGGGTGGTGATGGATGGCGCGCTGATCAAGGACGCCACCATCAATACCGCGCAGGTGGGCAGCATCGCGGTGGACAGGATCACCGGGATCAACGCGGCCTTTGTGCTGGCCCGTATCGGCACCGGCAGTATCACCAACGCCTATATCGGCGACTTTATCCAATCGGACAGCTTTGGCAATTCCGGCGGTGTGCAGGGCTGGCGCATCGACAAAACCGGCGCGGCCATTTTTAACCATATCTATGCGCGCGGAAATATTGAGGCGGACCGGCTGAAAGCCAATGCCGTCAATATCATCGATACTCTGCATATAAAAAACAATGCGGTCACGATAGCGAAATCAGTCAAGATCCCGAATCAAACTCTAATCTATCCAGGCGCAAGGGCTGTATTGGCAACGGCCAGTTTTAACCCAGAAGGCGGCGGATATCATGTGATAGTCACCGGGGAGTTTTACCAGTGGGAGGATGGGGCGGTTGAAGTGGAACTGTTTATCAATGGTGTGCACCGGCAGAGCAATGTGATCTGGCAGGACGTGGGGGGCAGCTCGAATATGAACTGGTCGGTACCGGTGTCCATGAGTTATGGCGGCAGCAGTGCGTCGATTGTGACGGTAAGGGTGACCGCCAAGCACCTCGAACATAAAGGCGGGTATATGCGCAATGGCAATTTATTGATTATGGGGGCCAAAAAATGACACTTTATGTTGTTGTCTTCGATCCATCCAATGGGCGGATTCACTGGACCGTGACAGGTGCAACCCGGGAAGATCTGGAGATGTCGGTTCCAGAACATCTGGACTGGATGATTGTCCCGGACGATGTGTATGTAGATGTTAATGCTGACTATATAAAGGATGGAGCCATCGTCAAACGACCACTTATGGAGGTTACTTGGCGCTACGATGCCGCAGCCAGGGATATTGTTGTGGAAAAAATCCCGGTTGGTGCCATGGTGACGGTGCGCAACTGGAAGGGGGTGGTCAACGACGGATTCATAGTTTGGCGGGTTGCCGAGCCGGGCTTCTACAGAATTTATATTGACCTATTTCCCTACCAACCGGAGTGGATTCATGCCGAGATTACCTGAATACGATCCACTGGACGTGCCCGCCACTCGACCGCAAATCAATGACTGGCGCCGTACACAAGAGGAAGCGCCTTTGCTGGTGGATGGCTTTTACCTGGATGTGGATCGGGAGAGTCTGCACCGGATGGAATTGCGGCTGAACCACTGGGATCAGATGGAGACTACCAGCATCGCCTGGATGACCGCCGAAAACCATCAGCTGTGGCTTACTCCGAATGACCTGCGCAAACTCTATGACAATGCCTTGATGGAAAAATCCCGGCGCAGTGCGGCACTGTATGAGGCTGCGCAGCAATTCAAGTGTGACGGTGCCACGCTGCGGCAGCTCAGGGAGTGGAAGGCTTAACTCTCCCGAAGCCGGATTAATTACCACTGCCTAATCTCTACTGCCTATGTTGGTGTTGCAACCTTTTTGCATGTTGGCCGCCTTTCAGGAGCCAATCGGGGCAATCGGTACGCGCTGTGGTGTGCCGGATCTTTTTACACAAATTCGATGCGGCGTGGTTAATGGTCGCGCCTTCCTAATGACCGACGACGACAGTTTTTGTGTGCTGCGCCCAAGAATCGAGAAAGGGGACAAGGTGATCGAGGTTTGGGCCGCTTGCGGTAAAGGTGGCAATGCAATCCGCGCTCACTTTCCGCAGGCACAGCGAATGGCGCTGGCCGTTGACGCAAAGTATTTACAGTTCTGGACGGTGTTGCCGGGGCTAAACCGATTGGCCCGGCGCCTGGGATTTGAGCCCCATCGCACCGAGGGTGATTTTACGATCTGGAGGATGCCTTTGTGAAACTTTCCATGGTCATTGATTCCGATGACAAGGGTCTGTACGACCAGCTTCCCGGTACGGGAGAATTTGAAACCTTTCAGCCCTTTCGCTTGCGGCGGTTATTCCACAAAGGTGGTGACAACAAAATCGAAGAGACCGCCGACGAAAAAGCCTTTGCGGATGTGGTGGCGCAAAAGTGGAATCACTATCAGCAGAAATACTCCGGTCTGGAGCAGGAGTTTATGGACCGGGTGGACGCGCAGGACAGTGAAGCGGCAATGGATTTTGCCGAGGGATCGGCGAATCAGCACAGTCGGGCCAAGTTCAGTGAGGCCAAGGCGGGTCTTCAGGACAATCTGGTGTCGGCCGGCATCAATCCCAACAGTGGCAAATTCAAATCCGCCACCAACCAGATGGCGGTGGCCGAAGGGAAGTCCACCGGCGAGACGGTGACCCGTGCCGGCAACAGCCAAAAGGACCAGTATGTCACCGGGTTGCAGAACATCGTCAACATGGGGCAGGGCAAGT
>NZ_JBFRBC010000050.1:0-7748 GCF_040932045.1 Microbulbifer sp. TYP-18 | reverse complement strand
TGCATAGCGGAAAACCGGCACGGTCAAAAGAACAGCTAAAGGGAAAAGCATTATCGCATATGAGGAAACTACAGAAGATGCCAGCCCGGGTAGCGTCCTACTTCAGGCATCTTGCTATTGAATATGCGGCGTAGAGAACTATAAGTGTGCCGGGTTAATAGTATAACAAGTTTGGGCAACCTCGCCCACAAAAAACGCGGGCTGGACAACCTGCGCGTTGCGTAGGCGGTACGCAAACTACATGCTTTTGAATAATGTGGTTCATGTACCGCTTACAATTAGTCGCAGTCCCTTATCTTCCATAAGGTAATAACGGACTGGGAGCCCAGACCTCCCGTGTGAAATGCAGGGGTTGTAGTTTTCAGGGCAAGGCGGATCGACGATCAGCAGTCGG
This sequence comes from Microbulbifer sp. TYP-18, assembly GCF_040932045.1. Classification (NCBI taxonomy): domain Bacteria; kingdom Pseudomonadati; phylum Pseudomonadota; class Gammaproteobacteria; order Cellvibrionales; family Microbulbiferaceae; genus Microbulbifer; species Microbulbifer sp. TYP-18. The sequence goes on along the minus strand of NZ_JBFRBC010000050.1, from coordinate 7,354 downwards.
CTTTCAAGCCTGAAATCGAGCCCTCTTGAGCTTAGGAGCGGTTCTGGTTTGTCTTTAATACTATGTATTTTTCCAGTTTTGAGATCGACAATTAGAAGGCTTTGGCATTCGTTTCCGCAACCCCATGAAACGAGTGCATAGTGGTCAGCAAAGTTTGCTCCCTTAGCCACACCCTCCTTTAATCTCACTTGGTACATCTTTGCGCTTAGATTACTGGAGAAATCGATATTTGCTAGTGGTTTTTGCTCTAAATGCTGTTCTGCCGGGTATTGTTCGAAATCCGGGGCCTTGTTATTGCCTGCACTCACGGCAGCAATAAAAAAGACAGGACCAAGAAATAGAAACCTTTTTACGCTTTTTAAAATTGGCATTGATATCTCCATTGGCATAACGCCAGAGTATGCGGCGAATGTCCGCAGATCCTCTACGGCAAATCAAGCAGTCACATGCTTGATTTGCGGCTCGAACATCCCTGTTCGGAACAACAGGCTGCTGAAAAACACTGTTTTCAATAGCCTGTTAAGGGCCAATGCTGCGGTATCCCTTCCCAACGATCAAGTCTTGCCCAATGACAAGGGCACCGGTGGAGAGGAGTACACTGTATTGACTGCGTTTACTTCCCCTCATTGTGAGGAGGAGACAAGCACTGGCGGTACCGCTCTGGGCACCTGTCATTTAGAGATGCCCCGCTTTTGAGATCAAGATCGCTTTCCTTTGGTCGATTTCGGCGGGGCTGGGGCTGGTGTATGGGAGGAGGGGTACATGGCCTGGTGGTCCGCCAGTTCCCAGGCTCGCTCCTGCAGCTCAAATAAGCGCTTGAGCCAAAGGGGGCGACCAACCTCGCATGGCGCAATGTCCAACTCCACGATATCGTCGTGGATGGCTACGGGCGTAATGGTATAAAAGCTTTCCAGTTGTAGTGGCTCAGACAATCGACAGGGGAATACGGCCATCTTTATAGGCTCCTTAAATCGCCTGTGACGGAAAGGCGTTATCAAAGCGATTAGCTTTGCACCGTTATTCTCGCCGCAGGCGCGGTCCTTGGGGAAAAGGAAACGATAAATCCGGGCAGAGGTCGCGCTGCCAGGGCGGTGCGCGGCTGAAGTAAAGCACCACACCAATGGTCGCGCTACGCCACAGGACACCCCGGCGCCAGGGGCGGGGGTGGCCAGTAGGGCCCGGCTTCAGGGGGAACCTTATTGAAGACGAGCGAATGTGTGGCGTATCATCCAAGACAGCCTCGCTAGATAGCTTCGTTATCTTTCGGGGTTAGCCATCTCTCGGTGCTCGTAACACCGGGAGGTGGCGCCTATGCCTTAACTCACGCGGTCATGGTGTAGTCCTTCCCTATTTATTGACGATTCGTTATGGCTATGGATTTCCCACGGGCGCTGCCGTTACTGGGCACCCCGTGGGCTGCATGGCGATGATTGCGGTATTATTCAGCTGTTTTTTATCTATTTGTTCGCTGTTTTTTCTTTGCCTGTACCAGTTTGACGACTGAAGGCTAGGGCAGTAGCCCTACGGTATTCGCTTTTTGCAAAGAATTCAATCAAGCGGAGGCTTTAGGCGACATCGAGTAGAGTTTCCCAGAAGCCGACGAAGCCATTGGCAGTACACCAGAAATCAGCAATTGGTTTCCCGGGAATCCGGGACCTGTTTTTCAATCACTTTTGGCAGCATTTTACTATGGGGTAGTATCAGAGGTTCCCGGGTTTTGAAGAATGCACTTGTTGGTGAGGCTTAAGGATCGATCGCCCGGGATATTACGGAGTCGCGGTCAACTGGGATGCGTTGAGATAGCGCTCGATATAGGGCTTATGGGTATAGAGTATGTCTTCGGGCAGGTTGTTTTTGGAGAAGTAGCGTATCTCTGTAATTTCATTGTCGTTAAAGCTGGCATGATCCAGCTTGATCTGACATTTGACAGCGATATTTACCACCGGTGTATAGGGGGGCTTTTTAACTTCGAAAATTTCCGTAGAGATTAATTCAGCACCAATCTCCTCCTGCAGTTCGCGGCGCACCGCCTGCCTGATAGTTTCTCCATGTTCAAGCCAGCCGCCCGGAAGTCCCCAGGCACTTTGATAGCTGTGGCGTACCAGCATGAGTTTGTCGTCCTGCTCGATCAGAAACACCATGCCCACCAGAAATTTGTCGCTGGAAACATAGGAGATGTCCCAGCGGAGGTTTACCGGAAGTTCCCGGTAGATGGTGTATTTTAAAGTTGGAAACAACAGCAGGGCTGCAATTGCCAGCAGGCAGCCAATGACGACTAGGACAAGGAATTTTTTCAGTAACGCGGCGATCACAGTTGGGCCCCGGGTATGTACATCATAGTGCTGGCTGCGCGGCGCTCAGAGCAGCGCAGCAGCTAGGCCTGCTTGTGGCCCTGCGGTTGCTGTTACGGGATTCAGCACCGCAAGGGACACGGCCGCCGGTTGCGCGAATTGTTACGCCAGTAATACCAATCTCCGGCTGTGCGAGCTTGCGGCGGTCCGCAGCGCAGATCCGTATTCAAGCGCACTTTTACCGGCACCGCAAATCCCACTCCCGGCGGCAGCCGGTTGCTGCCCGTGACTAATTGGTGCATTTTCGTCATTTATGTCGAATCCCTAAGTAATTTGGGAGGTTTAGAGTCAGTAGACCAGCGGTTTTCGCAGGGCTGTGACACCCAGGCGCCAACAGCTCCCGACCTCAGGGCTCGACGGGTGCTCAAATTTTGCCCACCCTGGCCCAGGCGGCAGCCGGGAATGGCAATGCGGCGTACTATCCCGGCTCTGAAGGCGGTATTATGGCCACCGAAAGTTGGATAGTTAGTAGCACGGAATCTCGAAAACCTATGAGTAAACAGCGTGTCTTGACCGGCATCACCACCACTGGCAGGCCTCATCTGGGCAATTATGTAGGGGCCATTCGCCCGGCAATCGCCGCGAGCCGGGATGAGAACAACCTTTCTTTCTATTTTCTCGCCGATTATCACGCATTGATCAAGTGCCAGGACCCTGAGCAGGTACACCAGTCGACGCTGGAGATTGCCGCCGCCTGGCTGGCCCTGGGCCTAAACACCGACAATGTGGTTTTCTACCGCCAGTCCGATATCCACGAGATTCCCGAGCTGACCTGGTTTCTGACCTGCATGACCGCCAAGGGTCTGGTCAACCGCGCTCACGCCTACAAGGCGGCGGTGGATGCCAACCGCGCAGATGGTGAGGACTCGGATTTCGGTATTACCATGGGGCTCTACAGTTACCCGATTCTGATGGCAGCGGATATCCTGATGTTCAACGCCAACAAGGTGCCGGTGGGTAGGGATCAGGTACAGCATATCGAGATGGCCCGGGATATCGCCCAACGCTTCAACCATCACTATGGGGAGCACTTTGTGCTGCCGGAGGCTGTGGTGGACGACCATGTGGCGGTGCTGCAGGGGCTCGATGGCCGCAAGATGAGCAAGAGCTACGGCAACACCATTCCGCTGTTCCTGGACGAGAAGCAGCTGCGAAAGCATATCAACAAAATCAGGACCAACCTGCTGGAGCCGGGTGAGCCGAAAGACCCGGATACGTCCACCGTATTCCAGATCTGGCAGGCATTTGCGTCCCCGGAACAAACGGAGGCCATGCGCGAGGCCTTCGCCGGTGGTATTGCGTGGGGGGAGGCCAAGAAGCAGCTGTTTGAGCTTGTCAACGGCGAGCTGATGGAAGCCCGTGAACGCTATAGCGAACTGTTGGCGAATCCGGCACAGATTGAACTGGAGCTGGAGAAGGGAGCGGAAAAAGCCAGAGCCTACTCGGTCCCGGCGCTGCAACAGCTCCGCAGCGCGGTGGGCATCCGCAAGATCGGAAGATCCTGACCCGGCGACCGAACAGGTTGTGGGGCCTTGCGGCTATTGGGCACAGAACGGTGCCAGCCGTTGCAGCATGAGTGATTAGAGGGGGATTGCAGGAGCGGCAAATTGATCCATGAGGGATATGGTTTGTTGGAATAGGGGCGTAGGCTGGGCTTCGCCGGTCATGCCGCGTCACACCCCGGATTTACTCCCGGGGTTGAGAAAAAACAATCAAGCAGAAGAATAACAACTAAGTATAAAAAGGGAGTGATCAGAATGAGTGAAGTGCAATCTGGAACCGGTATGCTGGCGGATGGTGAGGCCGGCTCCGGTAAAAATGGCTGGGTTAACCGGGTTTTGAATTTTATCGAGGTGGTGGGCAACCGCCTGCCGGACCCGGCGATACTGTTTTTGATGTTGATGGTGACGGTCTGGGTGTTGTCCTGGTTCCTGTCGGGGGTCAGTTTTAGCGCGCAGCACCCGGCTACGGGAGAGGCGATACAAATCTCCAATTTACTCTCCGGTGAGCAGTTCGCGTACTTTCTCTCCAATATGGTTACTACCTTTACCAGTTTTGCGCCGCTGGGCGTGGTACTGGTGGCTATGCTGGGCGTCGGTGTGGCGGAGCAGAGTGGATTCATCAATGCGGTACTCAAAAAGCTCCTGGGTGTGACTCCCAAGTTGCTACTGACCCCGATGCTGATTCTGGTGGCCATAGTGAGCCACACTGCTGTGGATGCCGGATATGTGCTGGTTATCCCATTGGGAGGTGTCATTTTCTACGCTGCGGGGCGCCACCCCCTGGCGGGTATCGCGGCCGCTTTTGCCGGTGTCTCCGGCGGCTTTTCCGCCAATTTTGTCCCCTCGGCCATAGATCCGCTGTTGCAGGGTTTTACCCAGTCCGCAGCCCAGATTGTCAATCCGGACGTCCTTCTGAACCCGCTCAACAACTGGTTTTTCACCTCGGCATCCTGCCTGGTAATAGTGCTGCTGGGCTGGTGGCTCACGGACAAAGTGATTGAACCGCGGCTGAAGGGAGTGGCGATCGACGGTGACGAAGAGGAAATGCCGGCGATGCAGGACCTGGGGCCGGGTGAAAAATGGGCACTGCGCTGGTCGCTGCTGGTAATGGCGGCGGGCCTGGTGGGCCTGATTGCCTGGATGGTGCCGGAAACTTCGGTGTTGCGGGATGGGACAGGACAGCTGGCTTCATTTCGCGCACCGGTGATGCAGTCCATAGTGCCATTGATTTTTCTGCTGTTCGTAGTGCCAGGTGTGGTGTTCGGCTATGTAGCGGGGACATTCAAGCGGTCCAAGGACGTGATCGATGCCATGTCCAAAACCATGGGCTCCATGGCCTACTACATAGTGATGGCGTTTTTCTGTGCATTGTTTATCGCTGAGTTCGCCCGCTCCGGTCTGGGCACTCTGCTGGCGGTCGAAGGCGGCGGCTTGTTGGCGGCCATGGATCTGCCGGGGCCGGTTACATTGATGGGGATTATCCTGCTGGTGGGATTTGTGAATCTGTTCGTGGGATCCGCCTCCGCCAAGTGGGCACTGCTCTCGCCGATTTTCGTGCCGATGCTGATGCAGGTGGGCTTTTCACCGGATCTGACCCAGGCGGCATACCGGGTAGGGGATTCATCCACCAATATCATTACGCCGCTGATGCCCTATTTCCCCCTGGTGGTGGTCTACTGTCAGCGTTACGTGAAGAGCACAGGAATTGGTACCCTGGTTTCGATGATGCTTCCCTACTCAGTGGTATTCCTGCTCTGCTGGTCCCTGTTCCTGGTAATTTACTGGAGTCTGGGTATGCCCCTGGGGTTGCAGGCCAGTTATACCTATCCATAGAGCAGAATCGGCGGTGGCCAAGGGTCGCCGCAGTTTCCGGTGGTGCAGCCGGACGCAGGGGAAAACTCCCTGCGTCCACCGCGTTCCCCTTGCCTTGATTGGCACCTTTTCTGTCACAACAGGGCCAACTCAGTTAGTGTCAACAGGCCCTAACTACTTTCTGTTGTGAATCCCCTCCGGGTGACCTCTTTTCGATGTGCCTGTTATCGATGCGATTGGGGTCTTTAATACCCTATGGTTTGGGGCAGAATTGAATGCTTCCCAAGGCCTCGCGCCGGCCTTAGCCCAAATTTTGCGCGAGTTCAGATACAAGAACGGCGGAAAGTCTTATCATTGCTGGTGTTTAAAACAGTCTGATAAGAAATTCCGCCGTGACCAAATGCTACCAGCCTGAGATCCGTTTTTCATCCCTTTCCCGCCGCAAAATCACCGCAGATTTCACTGGTGGGGATTTAACCTCCGATGCCGGTTTGTTGCTGCTTCGCGAATGCGATCGTCGCCTTGCCCTATCCCATTCAGTGGCTGGTGTCGTTAATGATCCCCGTCGCATTATTGGAAAAGCGGAGTATACCCACGGAGGTTCCAATCCCCGGTTTGTGACTACGAATCTGGACGGTGATGGCGAGGCGCTATACCGCCAGCTGTACTGCGCACGCGGAGACATGGAAAACCGCATCAAGGATCAGCAATTGGATCTGTTCGCGGGCCGCACTTCCTGCCACCGCTGGTGGCCGAATCAGTGGCGGCTACTGCTCTCGGCATTGGCCTGGATACTGTTCGAAGAGTTGCGAGAACAGCTCAAGAATACGCCGCTGGCGAAAGCGTGGTTGGCACCTTACGCAATCGCTTGATCAAGGTCGCAGCTGTGGTGATTAAAAACACACGGCGCCTGCGGTTCCTGCCATCGACGTCAATGCCAGACAGAGAAATCTCTTGCGAGGCAGGTGCCTATATAGATGAAAGAGTGCTGCTCCGGCACGGAATAAAAAATGAGGTAGGGGCAATTGCGCCCGGCAGAATTGGAGTTGGCTACTCTGCGCTCGAGTAGATCAATTAATGGCCTACGATCGCGGTTCTTCGAGAGTTAGAAGAAAATACTGTGCTCTAGGCTGGATCATGAAATATCCGGGCTAGCCCGGATTTTGCGCGAGTTCAGATACAAGAACGGCGGAAAGTCTTATCATTGCTGGTGCTTAAAACAGTCTGATAAGAAATTCCGCCGTGACCAAATGCTACCAGCCTGAGATCCGTTTTTCATCCCTTTCCCGCCGCAAAATCACCGCAGATTTCACTGGTGGAGATTTAACCTCCAATGCCGGTTTGTTGCTGCTTCGTGAATGCGATCGCCGCCTTGGCCTATCCCACGCGGTGGCCGGTGTCGTCAATGATCCCCGTCGCATTTCCTCAGTTGCTCACCAGGGGGAACAGCTGGTGCGACAGCGTTTGCTTGCGATTGCTGCTGGGTATGAAGATCTCAACGATCACGATCAGCTGCGATTTGACACCGTCCTGCAAGCTGGGTGTCAGCGCACGAAGACACTCGCCAGTACCGCCACCCTGTGCCGCTTCGAGCAGGGGCAGGATCGATCCGTTGCGGTAGAGCTACACAAAGTGTTGCTGGACCAGTTCATTGTCAGACATAGCAAACCCCCACGGCGACTCATTCTG
>NZ_JBFRBC010000005.1:0-180200 GCF_040932045.1 Microbulbifer sp. TYP-18 | reverse complement strand
TGATCCCTTGCCGAACTCAGCAGTGAAACGCAACATCGCCGATGGTAGTGTGGGGTCTCCCCATGTGAGAGTAGGTCATCGTCAGGCTTCTAAACAGAAAGGGTCACCCAATAGGGTGGCCCTTTTTTATTGCAGCTATCATTGCGCCTCTTCAAACCTTTCTCTTTCCAGTGGTCTTGGTGACCGCCTTCTATTGTGTACGATCGTATCAGCTTCTCGGAACTGCCTGATTGCTTCTGAGAATTCAGTCGTGATAATGATGATCTAGGTAAGGGACCCTCGGACCGGGAAATACCAGAGTATGGATGGCCACTGCAATAGGTATCGGGGGAATGGGTTGCTGTGCCTGCCTGGAGAGTGGCCCTGGAGGGACTAGGGCCAGTTGAAATTCAATGAAGCCCCGTTGTCACTGTTTGTTTTGGCCAGAAAGGCAGCAACCGTGAAGTTCGAAGAATAGAAAATATCGCATCCCGGCTCACTCTGCTTTGCCCATCATCACTCCGTTTGGCTGAGATATAAGGCAGCGGCATTGCCGTCTCCATCGGCAAGGATCAGGTCACTCTTCCCATCGCCATTGAGGTCTGCCAGGGCCACTCCCCATGGGTTGGGGATTTTGGCATCTTTAAATCTTATGGTCTCGACTTTCGTTTTATTACCGAGGACAACAAGCAGTTCACCGGACCAGTTGGCAACCAGGGAATCTTCAAGGCCATCGCCATTGATATCACCAACGGCTATCTGCTTGGCGCCTGAGGGAGTGCCTATTGCCGTTTTGTCCGCCTCCCTGAATGTTCCATCGCCGTTCCCTGGAATGAAGGTGACAGAACTGCCATTAGAACCAACGAGAATGTCCAGCTTTCCGTCGCCATTCATTTCCGCCAATTCAACCACAAAGGGGGATGTATAGGGGGCCAGCTTTTCCAGGGTAAAAGACAGGGTACCTGAACCCTTATGGGTCACAATGCCAATCTCCCTCGGGTTGGGAGTCACCATATCTATTTGTCCGTCATCATTGATGTCACCGATAGCAAAGCCGCGATATAGATCTCCGCCCGCATCGATCAGCTGTCCTGGCGTTGCGAAGCTGCCAGTGGCCAGCCCCTTAAAGTAACGCATACCATTGTCATCCCGGCTGTCGACAATCAGGTCTAGTTTCTTGTCGCCATCAAGATCAGCCAACTTAACCACATGTATATGGGGCTTCACATCTATTTTCAGTGGCGATTGAGGCGATGCTTTAAAGCCCCCCTTTCCGTCACCCAACAGCAGGCTAACGTAGTCGGTTTCGTGGTTGGCCACTACCAAATCGGCATTGCCGTCGTTGTTGAGGTCGGCAGCTGCCATATCTGACGGATTCTCACCAACCGGGACACTGCCCACTTTGACTAAATCACCCCGTCCGTTGCCCTGATAAATCGCAGCATTACTGGCGGTATAGCTGGAAAAAATAACATCCACAGCGCCATCAGAATTGAAATCCAGAACGGTAATTACCGGTTGGCCTGCACTCACATTCAGCGGAGTGGGTTTGAAGGTGATATTGTCGATTTCCACGGCCTTTGCCTGGAAAACGAGTGCGTATACCAAAATAAGTAGAGAATACGCCGGATATTTGTGTTGAATCATAGAGTCAACTGTCCTTGATTAACTTTTCAACACTCTATCGCGTAAAAGGGGCTACCGGAAGGCGTCCTTGTCAGCTTAAGGGGAAATAAAGGAAAAACACACTCACTGTCGCTTAAAGCTACCGCTTGATTGAATTATTTGCAAAAAGCGAATACGGTAGCTTTGCTGCCATAGCGCCCAGCCGCTAAACGGGTACAGGCAAAGAAAAAACAGCTAAAAACAGCAAAAAATAGATAAACAGCCAAAGAATACCGCAGTTCTCGTCATTTAACCCGCGAAACGCCCTGTAATGGCGGCGCTCGCGGGAAATCTATAGCTACAACGAATCGTCAATAAATAGGGAAGGACTACATCATGATCGCGTGAGTAAGGCATAGGCGCCACCTCCCGGTGCGGCAACACCAAGAGATGGCTAACCCCGAAAGATAAGATTGGTATCTAGCGAGGCTGTCTTGGATGATACGCCACACATTCGCTCGTCTTCAATAAGGTTCCCCCCTGAAGCCGGGCTCTACTGGCCACCCCCGCCCCTGGCGCCGGGGTGTCCTGTGGCGTAGCGCGACCATTGGTGTGGTACTTTACTTCAGCCGCGCACCGCCCCGGCTACGCGGCCTCTCCCCGGATTTATCTCTCATTTTCCCTAAGGACCGCGCCTGCGGCGAGAGAAACGGCGTAAAGCCAATTGCTTTGTCAGCGCCTTTCCGTCACAGGCGATTCAAGGAGCCTATAAAGATGGCCGTATTCCCCTGTCGATTGTCTGAGCCACTACAACTGGAAAGCTTTTATACCATTACGCCCGTAGCCATCCACGACGATATCGTGGAGTTGGACATTGCGCCATGCGAAGTTGGTCGCCCCCTTTGGCTCAAGCGCTTATTTGAGCTGCAGGAGCAAGCCTGGGAGCTGGCGGACCACCAGGCCATGTTTCCCTCTTCCCATACACCAGCCCAACCTAAACCGAGCAAGCGAAAGCGATCTTGACCCAAGAGTAGGGCGTCACGAAATACGGGGCGCCCAAAGCGGTACCGCCAGTGCCTGCCTTCCCTTGCCTTCACCAAGGGGAGGTAAGCACAGTCTATGTGGCTGCCAGTGGCTTTCCACCCGATACAAAGCTACTTCCTTAGGCGAGATGGAGTATGCCCTGGGGAAAACCGTATTCGGATAGTGGTATCGCTTTGCTGAAGATTTGATCAGATAAGAACCGGAACCTCATTTACCGCACCCCTTATCTTTGGGGGAAAGAACAATATCATCGAGAAAACGGGAAAATACACGAAGCCACAATAATGGTATATTCCAGGGCAGTGGACTCAATGGCCATGTCTCTATTTTGGACAATCGCGCTAATTGCATATAACTATCTGAGTTTAAAGAAAATCTTTGAAAGCTGACACAGAGGTGCTTTCGGGATGGTATTCAGAAGAATAGTGATCACGACAACACTATATAAAAATTAGGGGTTTACAATGTCGAGTTTAATTAAATGGTCTTGCATAGTTGGGAGCCTGCTTCTTTTATGTATGGGGCTGTTTCATGGCTCTGGTTTCAGCTGGATAAGTGGCGAGATTACCCAATCAAATATTGCGCCGGTTTTAAAAGGTATATTTCCTGTTCTTTTTATTCACGTATCTATTCAATTGATAGGACTGGCTATTCTGGGGGCATCCTTAATCTTTTTTCAAAATGGTATTCGGATTATTGCCTCTTTTATAACAATAATGGTAGCAGCTAATGTAGGCTTGGCCTTTTGGCTGGGGGCCTTCATCCCGGGGATTGCCCTATCATGCGCCGCAATCTGTTTTGGCTTTGTAGCGGCACAGCCCGAGGAACAAGTAGTTTCTAAAACTGATTCCTGACAAAAGGCCTGACGAGCACGTACTTTGTGCGCTTCGCACTTCAACTCCGTTCATAAGGCAGGTAATATGAGTTCAGATTATCCATGAAAAGTAGACACCTCATTCCCACAAAATACGTATCTAACTGGAATCAAGCAAAGCAGAGTCGTTACAACCAGTTCACATCAGAAAAAAGGCAGGCTAGCTCTAGCGTGTGTGGATAAATTAAATTCCTCTATCATCGTAAGCGTTGCCATACTGCAAATAGAAATCTCAGGCAAGGACCCTATAAACGAAATTGTCACGTAAAGCATACCTAAATGCATGTCTGCTTATAGTGGGTAAAATTAGTGTACTTTGCCAGCTATGTCTGGTATTTATGGCCGGGTATGTCTTGTATGCCACTGCGTACTAATGGGAGTGGCGCAGAATGAGCATAAAATACGAAGAAAAGGTTCCCAGCCCAAGGGAATACTGTGATCTGCGTGTGAAAGCAGGTTTGTCAGCAAAATCTTTGGAAGCTGCAAGAATTGGACTGCCAAACAGTTTATATGGTATCTCAATCAGAGATGCTGAAACGCTGATTGCAATGGGGCGCGTAGTTGGTGATGCCGCATGTAATTTTGAGGTTGTTGATGTAGCTGTAGATCCAGGTTACCAGGGAAAAGGGCTGGGCAGAAAAGTTATGGAGTATATAGACAGCTATTTGGCCTCAGTGGCACTGGAGGGATCATACATTTCGATGATTGCCGATGAACCAATGTTCTATGAAAAACTTGGCTATCGACTTGTGTTTCCTGCAAGCCAGGGCATGACCAAAAAATTTAAGCCAAATATGCGGTATCAATCTCAAGATTGACTTGCAATGCAAAGTAATTTCGGTTTATATTTTGTTAAGTGATAAAGCTACAGTATATTGGCTTGCCCCGTTATGTTGCCAAGGCTTGTCATTTAAACTTATGTCCTGTTTGGGGGCAGTAAAAGAACAGAGAACCTAACCAATGAATGTCGTAAGAATAACGAATAAAATTGCGCTTGTTACCGTATTTCTGCTGATGTATTGGGTATTTATTTTTATATGTTCATCGGTTTTTGGCTTTAAAGTTTTTGAACGAAATCTGATTGATATATTTTTGTTAAGTATTCTCGGTATATTTGCAATTCTATTTGGTATGACCATTCTCAATATTATGTTTAACCTTACTGCGATAGCTGAGCGGAAAAAAATTGACAGCACTGAGAGTCATCAAAGAAATAAAAAGCCTCTCTATATATTTGTATCTTCATTGGTTGCGTTGTTTATTCTTTTATATTTGGGAGACATTGCAACGTCCAAGAAGCGGGAGAAATACCTTGTCTCATCTGCAGCTGACTTGTTGGAAGAGCAGAAGGGTATAATTATTAGGCTTTCGAATTATACCTTTTCTCGAAATTATATTAAAAGTGCAAGTCAGGATATTAAAATACTGAGCAAAGTCGAGGAGAAATTTCCCAAAGTTACTGTAATTACAAGGGACAGTCTCCTTGGCAAACCACTTTTATTGGGCTTTACAAGTTACATGGGGCTTGGAAAAGATGAAGAGGCGTTAAAGGCTGACTATATTCTCAGTACCTCCAGTGAGGAACGGGAATATTTAAATTCAGTCTTTGACGGTTCTTCCAGCAGTCATAGATTTTCCTCTAACAATGGTAGATATGAAATCTACTATCCAGTTAAAACTGAAAATGGCCAGATAGTTATCCATTTATCCCAGCATATCAGGTATGGAAAGATTGGTTCATAACAAACTGATCAATAATGCGGCAAGGCTGTGCCTCGGCAGTGGGTGAATTGTGAGGCGCAGTGCTCAATTGATATCTTAAAGGCAGGCACCTGACCGAAATCAGTAGAGCATCAAGTTGCCCAAAAATAAAATGGCCAAACCGTTAGCTTTCCCGTAGACGATGTACATTACTGGAATCTGTAGAGTCTGGAAGGTTGGGGGCTGGTTGGGGAAAGTTTAGTATAGTATTGAACTTTCAAATGCAACAAAGTTGTTGCATTGTGGGCTGGTGGCTAAATCTAGCGAAGAAAGAGATCTAAGCGGCTTATTTAAAGCCCTGGGTGACATTACTAGAAGGCGCATAATTGACGAACTAATGATTCGCGATAAGCAGTCATTGTTTGAGATATGCAGCCGTGTCTCTACTGTGCATGGGATTTCTTCCAGTCGGCAAGCGCTTTCGAGGCATCTGGCCGTACTTGAATCGGCGGGAATAATCACTACTGAGTGGAAAGGCACGACTAAACTTCACACCTTAGATAAGACTCGTCTTTCAAACTTAGCATCCGGCTGGCTATCAACTTTTGGAGATTGAATATGAAAATCTACGTAACCAGTGTTTTTGTTGACGACCAGGAAAAAGCCCTTAACTTCTACACTGAAATGCTTGGTTTTGAAACGAAGTAGGATATACCTCTAGGTGAATATCGCTGGCTGACAGTTGTGTCAACAAGTGATCCAAATGGTACTGAACTACTACTTGAGCCTAGTGCCCATAACGCTGTTCCTCCTTTCAAGCAGGCTTTGGTTGAAGATGCAATTCCCTTCGCTTCTTTTCAGGTTGAGGACATCGACTTGGAATTCAAGCGGCTAAGCGACGCCGGTGTTGCGTTTACACAGGAACCCATGGAAGCAGGGAACGTCAAAATGGCGGTGCTCAATGATACCTGTGGAAATTTAATTCAACTTGTTGAAATAAAGTAGGTTATTTCATTAAGACAATGTAAAATGAAGAAGTAGGTCTAACAGGTTGTTGAAAAAGGCATCCTACCTGTTTCAAAACACGAAAAGCGAAAAATGTGATTTTCACTTTTCTCCCAAAATCAACGACTTAGGCGTCGTCGATTTTGCCGGAACATCCATATTCCGGTACCAGGCGTCGAAATTCTTCGAATTTCAACAGCCTGCTAAAGGATTTTTTAATCCACGTACTAAAGCGAGGGTCAGCTAAGTACAATTTTTTGGTAACGGACTGACCGGAGAATCCGCAATTCTGATCATCCTGATCTTTGGTGTGACAGGAAAGGACGTGGTTGATTAAACACGTAACTAGAAGAAAGTTACATACTAGGTTTAGCTTGAATTAGTACTGAGGTGATTGATTTTTTACTTAGTATTGCTGTGCAAAATTCTCTCAATCGTCCGATTTAGTGGATTTTTTCAGGATTGGCGCAGAGTTTTTCGAGACTTTAAATAGAAAAATAATGGTTATAGTAACCACTATATAAATGCTACGGGCCGAAAAGGATAAATGAAATGAAAAAAATAATATTGGCCACACTGGCTTTTATATTTTCCCTGTCCTCATTTGCGCAGGAATTAGAGGAGGTAGTAGTTACCGGTTCTATGCTGGATGGCAACTACTATGAGATGCCGGCCGTTACTATAAAGAAAAAGGCGGACTTCCTTGTCCAGAGAATACGCTTGGTAAATGATTCAAGATCACCCGGCTTGCGTCGTTCTGAGATAAGAAAAACTATCTCTAACTTGATAGATTCTTCGAGAAAGGTCAAAGGCATCGCCCTCTCATATGGTGAAGGGTTTCTAGTTCCGGTAAATTTAAATGACGACTCTCTGGAAATTATTGAAGATCGTAAAAAGTCGGATACAAGTTATGTGAATATATATGCAAAAGTCGCAGTTAATGCCGATAATGATGCAAAAGATCAAATCAATGAGCTGAGGTCATTTGTGTACAGTGCACGTCTGGATGGCCGTACCGAAATTGAAACACAAGGAGATGTAGGCCTAAGTATAGTTTCTCCGGAGCAATACCGCTATGAAATCCTCGGTAAAATAGCAGAGGAAAATAACAAAATAACAGAGGTTGTTGGCGGTACTTGTAAGATAACAGTTGCCGGTCTTGAAGGCCGTGTGGAGTGGGAGAGATCAGATGTTTCTGAGCTGACACTATATATTCCATATGCAACCGAGATAACTTGTTAACCATTAAAAAAGCTGAGGGCTATATCTTATGCTCAGTTCAATGCCATTATTCCTGATTATGACCTGCTCTCCACTTTCTAGTCTACCGCGATCCTAGTAATGTTCGTCACCAACGAGGAAGGTGAACATGAAGAAACGATTCGCCGAAGAGTAGTTCATCCCAATCCTAAAGAGGGCCGAGGCCTGCGTTCTGGTCAGAGAGATTTGCCGCGAGTACAGCATCCCAAATGCCACCTTCCTCACCTGGCGGAAGAAGTACGGTGGCCTGGAGGTGCCTGAATCCCGACGTCTCAAGGCTCTTGGGGAAGAGAATACCCATATTGGTTCGGCCACCAGCGGTAGGCTGCCGACTCGAAGTGCGATATCGAAGCGCAGCTGTTCGTGGTCATTCAGGTCTTCGTAGCCAGTAGCGATGACCAGCAATCGCCGGCGCATCAGTTGTTCACTGGGGTACTCGACACAAGCTTGGCGACGCGAGTCATTCTCGACTTCGGCCAAAGGGCGAGACATATTAAGCCGCTGGTCGCACTCACACAACAGCAGCGGGTCGGTATTGGAGGTCAAATCACCACCTGTGAAATCTACGGTGAGCTTACGGCGGGAAAAAGATGAAAAAAGGAGTTCAGGCTGGTAGTATTCTGTCACGGCGGAATTTCTTATCGGGCTGACTTATACACCGATAATGCTAAAACTTTCCGCCGCTTTTGTGCCTGGGATCATGCAAACTTCGAACTAGAGGAGTTCAGAAAAAATCAGGTTATAAAATGCTATTACCTGAATAGAACCCAATCGCTGAAAATTATTGGCATTGCGGACACATATCGTCCCACTCAACCTCTTTATATAGCTGCAATGAAAGCCGACCGCGCGTTAATAACGGAGACTCGATATTAAAGGTAATCTTCGGCTCTATACTGTTGTAGTGATCATAGCCAAACCACAGTTGAAGAAATCCAAAGTTTGTGATGTTCTCCCATTCACTTTTGAGTTTGTCTTCAAGCTCGATTCTGATATCCGCTGGTACCCAATCGGGTAAATAATCAATAATTTCATGGATGCCAAACACAGAGTACTCAGGCTGAGGTAAATCGTCGATCGCAGTCAGGATAATTTCGTTAATGTTATCCTCGTAATAGTCAATGAAGTTTTCCATTTGTGAAGAAAAATTTTGTGTTTCCAAGGTCAGCACATCGAGAATATCTATAAACAGGCTGGTGTACCATGGAACGTCGATGTCGAGGTTGAATCGAAGATCATCATTGACTCGGAAATTGCTAATTTCTCCCGTATAGGTATTGTAACTACCAATCAACCAAAATTTATTTAGCGTTCTAAAGTGTACATTAGCCTCCAGAATGCCATATTTTTCCACCTCGCCTTTTACGGTGAAATCAAATCCGCCAACTCTAATATCGATAATACTTCCACCAACAGTGCCGTCTAATTCAACACCGATATAGTTGGTCATAGTAAATCTATAGCGTTTAAAATCTACACCACTGTCATCGGCCGCTTCATCAATGGTTGCTTTGATCGCAGCGGATAATTTTTTCTTGATTTCGTAGTGCTCGTGGTAGGGTTTATCCAGTATTCCTGTGTCGCTAACGAAGCCCAAATTTAAATCCCAATAATCGTTAAGGTAGTCGTCGCGTTCTAGAACCAATCGATTAATGGATGAGTCGCCGTAATTAAACGTTAACAAATATCGCTCTTCAACAGGCACCTCATCCCGTGGCCCAGCGAGTGTATAGTTGTTAAGTGTCGTTAAGATAATTAAAAAAGTGAATGACTTAAACAGTCGCATAATCCCTCCTGATCTTGCGAATGTATTTGTGTGGCGCGTACATTATAATACAAACGGTGAAATTTGGTTGGTTAAAAAGAAAGAAATACTTTGGCGGATTATTTTGTTATCGTCGGTGGAAATTGGTGATTATAAAAATGTCGAAATTGTAATTGGTTGTTTTCGACAAAACTGTCGTATAGATACAGTAGCGGAATCTGGATTAGCGCCGCGGGTCGTTCACGAGTTTAGCCAAACAGTGAGACAAACCAAGCCGTTGGCCGTACTCACGCAGCAGCAGAAGACCGGCATTGGATATCAAATAATCACTAGTGAAATCTGCCGTGATTTTGCGGCGAGAAAAAGATGAAAATTGGAGTTTAGATTGGTAGCATTCTGTTACGGCGAAATTTCGAATTGGGCTGTCTTATATATCGGTAATTGTAAGATTCTCTAGCGTCGTGGGTCTGGGACCATATAAAATCTGGGATAAAGGATCAAATGATAGATTCTGAATTGAATCGGTTGCTCCCATGCCATTACAAAGTTGCTAGGGAACGTCTGAATAACTCAACAATCGCTACGGCAGTATCAGTATTTTCTGGTGCGGGCCTGAATTTGACCAAAACAACCCTGAGATTGTTTGTTTTTTCACCTGGAATCTACTTCTCAGCAGATTCCAGGTGCACTGGCCCTAAGCCAGAAGATATTTTTGACTGCGAAGCAGGTTTGACAGACCAGCTAGTACATACAACCGGTTGGTGTTCTTTGCCAACCCACGATANGCATGTTCTACCTTCGCGCGTACGCTTGCCTTGGTCGTTTCAGCTCGCTCAATGTCTGCAAATTTTAGCTGCTTTCGCCTACCAGGCCGCATCGCAATATGCCAATCCAAATTCCTTGATGAGAGTGCCTTCCGGCTTTGTGCACCTGTGTAACCCGCATCCGCCCAGACGCGTTTTTCTTCTCCATGAAGTAGCTTGTCCGCCACATTCAGATCATGCTCGCTAGCTGGTGTGGTTTCGATACTATGAATCAGGCCGAGCGATTCATCGACGCCAATGTGCATCTTCATACCAAAGTGCCATTCGTTGCCCTTCTTTGTCTGGCGCATTTCCGGGTCGCGCTTACCGTCTTTGTTCTTTGTCGAACTCGGGGCTGAAATGATACTGGCATCCACTATACTGCCTTCTCGCAAAATCAGACCGTGCCGGTCTAAGTGCTTATTGACCTTATTAAACAGTTTTTTGCCAAGTTGGTGCTCTTCAAGCAGGTGACGGAAGTTCAGGATCGTTGTCTCATCCGGCACGCGATCCAATCGAATACCGGCAAAGCGACGCATTGACTCTATTTCATACAGAGCGTCTTCCATGGCTGGATCACTCAAGTTGTAGGCCAACTGCATAATATGAATACGCAACATAGCGGGCAGCGGATAAGGTGGCCGACCCATGCCGCCACGGGCATAATACTTGGCGATGGATGACTCCAACTGTCTCCACGGCAACAATTGATCCAGCTTTTCGAGGAACAGTTCACGCCGTGTTTTGCGTTTCTTGATAGTGTATTCGGCTTCAGCGAAGGTCAGTTGGCTCATGATTGAATCTGTGTATGTTGGAAATGGGGTAAATTATGCCAGACTGGAGCAGTTTTTCAGAGGTTCCCTAAGGCTCTACCCTTGTCTGATTACGGTTACCATCCTGCTCTAGTAAATTAATCATTTCCTTTGCCACCAGTGCCGCGGAAGGTAGAAACATTGTTGAGACAATGCGCTGGTCAGAAACAATATCGTGCTTGTCAGGAATATTACTCTTATTGATTACAATGGCTCCGCTTTTTCGCAGTTGAGATTCCACCAGAAATGGCAACAAAGTGCCCTGCTTTGCCCAGGATTTTTCTTTTTCTGTCGAATCAGGGAATCCTGCAATACGCTTTCCCTGCACGAGAAATTTTTCCTTAGCAAGCTTCACCTTGGCAAACACACCGGCTCCATGCCCACAACTTCCTATTACGCCATCCGCCTTGTATATTTCTGCGATAAGATCAAGTAGCTCTTTATTCGACGCCACATCAAACAAGGTGCCATAACCGCCACCAACATATACTGCCTTATATTCCCCCGGATCAACTAAATCTGGAGACAAAGAAGAGTTCGCTTTCTCCAGGAACCCCTCGTACTTTATGGTGTAACTGCTGATACCCAGAGGATCCATCATAAATGGCACCGCACCCCCGGAGGGCGATACAAAATCCACATCATACCCATGAGATATAAAGATATGATACGGTGGAGCATACTCCCAGAGATTATTTCTCGCATCATGCTTTTCCGGGTCTCCCATAGCTTTAATATTTGATGCAACAATTAAAATTTTGTTAGCATCCTCCCCATACACAGGGTAGGCGATAATGCAAAATAGAAGCATGATTGGCACTGCGGTTATTTTTCTCATTATGACTTTAAATCCTCTTCTTTAAGTTAAATTGAATTCAATCCACTTTTGCTCTAGCGAGTTGAATCCAAGATACGTAAATCTGGTATCTTTCTTCTTCGGTCAGCTGGTGGTAACTCATCAGTGCTTCGTCTCTTGGTCGGGAGAAGCGCAGAGTCTACCAGCTGGCTCCTCTCCTTATCCAATTGCACTTATTATCCGAAACCGCGAGTTATGTGGTTCTCAGAAATACAGAATATCCTTCATCTCGCATATCCCGCTCTTTATTTTATTGGTTTAACCCAGAACATAAAATAGTTATTCAATACTCACACTTTTGATTGCGCTTTAATAAAGCATGGTCGGTTTTGCGCTGACCTAAATCGTTCTACACTCCATTTCTTTTACCGGCATCCAGGATTTCGGAAAAATTTCTTTCAGAGATAAAATGGTTTTATCTAGTTCGGCAACCTGCTTTGGATCTTCCCGATCAACTTGAGCTATATGCATCAGGACCAAATTATCAAACTCCCATGCTTTTTTAATAGCGTCGGCAAAGTCGGGGTTATTTACGGAAAAATAGGGGACCAGCAAATAATTGGTCTTGGTGTTTGCAATACCTGCCAGTGAAAGGAGCCCAACCGTTGTCTTTGCATCACCAAGGTGGGTAAAGCTGGCGCCATCTATCTCCACATTATAAATGGAATGATTCTTTTCGGCCTGCGCTACCCCTTGGGCCTCTCTGCCACCATGGTTAACACTGTAGATGGTTATATCAACCCCATTGATCCGGCGCTTAACAGCTTTGCCATTGTGAGTGGGGACCTCCGTCACCAAGCGGTCTGCCAGACCATGGTCTGCCGCGGCAGCATCGATATCAGCCTTGGCCTTGGGTGGCAATACATAAACCGTTTTGTTCCGTCGAGCATGCTCCAGCAAAACATCTGCCTGGAAGTGATCCAAGTGATTATGGGTAGTTAAGGCAACATCGATATCATCAAAGGGGGCGCTTCCCTCTATAAATAGCTCGTAAGCGTCACTGCTTAATGCCGGATAGCCATACATGGCTTTTTTAACCATTGCATCCAAGACTACTGATTTATTTTTTCCTTTAATCAAGAAACCATTATTTGCCAACAGGCAAAGCTCTGTGGCTGAAACGGCAGACGATAGAAAGATGGCCCCGGCCGCAAACAACTGTTTTTTGTTCATAATTTCTCCGTATTGTGATACCGCGAAAGACGGTACACTTTTTCGAAGTAAACACTATAAATTTGCGATCAGCGCCCGCCTGTGATCGATAAAATGCCCAGGTTTACAAAGATAAGAGGCTTTCGCGATAGATAAAACAACGGAACAGTTCGCAGCAGTATTAAGCTATGACGCGTATTTCATTCTTGAAACCAACCTATCAGCAGCTGACCGACGTTATTGGCAGTACCCGAGTAGTCTGTCGGTGGTTCGTCCTTGTGCCATATTAAGCTGGCAATTTTGTGATCTACCGGAATAATATTTACCAAAGTATCAGATTCAGAAAGTAGATGGTGCAGAATTGCCAATATCTGTGACCTTGAGCGCCGCATAGCTGCGGTAATGCTGTTCCTTATTGGAGGAGCCAACTGTGCAAACGCTATGAGCTATTTTTCTCGGATATCGAATTGCTGTTCGCGGCAGATCTGTTTTACTTCCTGTTTGCTCATAACTGCGCCAGTCAAACCACACTGGCACAGAAAGCTTCTTAAACCCTTTGTGCCGCGCTTTGTACAGCCTATGCGAGTTGGCAGTATTTGCTTTTGACGGAGTAACCTCTGGTTTACGTGTCAATGAAAGCGCTCCCGCGCCCTTGCTATGTGTCGGGGATGCTTTTGACGTGGCTTCGAGTGACCTGTCCCTGCCCGGAAAAATGTAGTAATGGCAAAGCCCAAACCCTCTGTCCGGCATTCCGGGCGGAGGATCCTAGGAGCAAAGTAGTCATGGCGGAACTGACAAAAGCACCTGAACTCTGCGTGCAAACCTGGCTGAATACGGATACTGCTCTGTCACTGGATGATTTCCGTGAAAAAGTTGTCGCTCTTTTTGTATTTCAAATGTTGTGCCCAGGCTGTGTGCAACACTCTATACCCCAGGCCGGCCGTGTTCACTCCCTGTTTGATCAAAACGATGTGGTCGTTATCGGTTTGCATTCGGTATTTGAACATCATGCGGCCATGACGGAAGTTTCTCTAAAAGCTTTTTTACATGAATTCCAGATTGAATTTCCAGTGGCTATTGATATGCCATCAGGCAGCGTAGGGGATCCCATTCCAAAGACCATGCGCGCCTATGGTATGGGGGGCACTCCAACACTGATACTGATTGACCGGCAGGGGTATTTGCGCAAACAAAAAATGGGTTATGAGCAGGACCTGACCGTTGGTGCCGAGTTAATGGCCCTGATACGGGAACCATAAGGTAGGCGGGCGACGTGGCTGCAATTGAATATCCACGCTACAAACAATTGCGGCTGGTCCGACAGCCTCTACCGAGCCAATCCTATGGGGTCGATGAACGCCGGGACAAAAGCCCCGGCGCACAGTACTCTGTATGAGCGGAGTTAAAAACTCTCAGCTTGCATCCGGCCCATAGATCACACGGCTGTTCACCTTGACCGTGAGTGGGTGATAGCCGGCCTTGGCCTCTTCAAAAATCCGTACCGCCATCTCCTGTTTGCCACTGTCCACCAGATTGCGGTAGAGGGGGCGCAGGAATTTATTGCGGCCGATGCTGGTGAGGAAGTCTTCCAGGCGCGCAAACGCTGGCTGATAGTCATTGCGCACCGCGATCATCAACCAGCTAAAGGCGATCTCGTTATTTTTTGAATCGGTTAGACCGAAAGCGCCATCCAATTCCCGGAGCTGGGATTCGCTCAGTTTTTCCGGCATACCATCGAGAAAGTATTTCCACTGGTGGAAGGTCCAGTCACTGGTGTCTATATCGGCAGCGGCGATTTCACCGCTGAGCCACTGATCGCGAAGGGGGTCGAGTTTGGTAAATGCATCGGAACGAGGGTGCGGGGCGCCCTCAGGAATCCCCGGCTCGTAAATCCACTGGCGAATGCGCGCTTCGTTCAGCTGTTGCGGGTACTGCTGCAATAGCGTCTGCTGCAGATAGGCTAGAAAATCTTCGGTGGTAATGCTTTCGAATGAGAAGTGGTTGAAGTAATCCAGCAAAAACTGATCGAAGGCTTCGCGGCCTATCTTTTGCTCCAGTTCGTAGAGAAACAGGGAGCCCTTCTCATAGGGGATATTGGAAAATACATCGTCGGGGTCGCGGCCACGGAGGTCGATGGCCATGATCTCATCGCGGTCCTCACGGTCGGCAAGGTCGGCTTCCAGGTCGTCGTAACCCAGTGCCATTTCCATCCGGTAGCGCTCGTCGCCGTAAATGTTCTGCATGATGCGGTTGGTGAGGTAAGTGGTAAAACCTTCGTTCAACCACAAATCACGCCAGCTGGCGTTGGTCACCAGGTTGCCGGACCAGGAGTGGGCGAGTTCGTGGGCAATCAGCGCCACCAGGCTTTTGTCGCCGGCGATGACGGTGGGCGTGATAAAGCTCAAGCGGGGATTTTCCATTCCACCAAACGGGAAGCTGGGCGGCAGGATCAGGAGATCGTAGCGGTCCCAGCGGTAGGGACCATAGACTTTTTCAGTGGCCTCCAGCATGGACTCTGTATCCTCGAATTCTGCCGCTGCGGCATCGAGCAATTCCGGCTCGGCGTAGACGCCAGTGCGCTCGCCCATGGGCTTGAAGTCGAGATCACCCACCGCCAGCGCGATAAGGTAGGAGGGAATCGGCTGCGGCATGGAAAATTCATAGACACCGTCTTTCGCCGCCTGCGGGTCATTGTTGGCGCTCATAACGGCGCGCAGTTCCGGTGGTGTGCGAATAGTGGCGTTGTAGGTCATGCGCACTTTGGGGGAGTCCTGCAAGGGTATGAAGCTGCGCGCGTGGATCGCCTGCGCCTGGGTGAACAGGAAGGGGAAGTCGCCACCGGCCGTTTGTTGCGGCTCCAGCCACTGTACGCCGGAGGCATCGGGGGAGGTGCTGTAGCGAATCGCCACTGTGGTGGCGTTTTGTGGCAATTCGATCGACAGCGGCGTGCCCAGGTGAGGGTCGGTCTTACCCAGGGTGAATTTGACCGGCTGCAGTTGGCTGCCATGCCCGGCCCGCACCGACTCTATATGGAGATCGCGGGTATCCAGGATCAGGGGTTTCTTCTGGTCAGTCAGGCGCTCAAGCTGCAGTTTCGCCTCCCCTTCGATCACTTTGCGATCAAAATGAACCTCCAGATCGAGATCCACATGTTTCACCAGGAAGTCGTCGGTATTGGCGAAGGAGTGGTAGTCCACGCCGGATTCGGGGGCGGCCTGGGCCTGCTGTTGGTCGCCCGGTGATTTGCCCTGTACCGCATCGGCGACTTGGGCAGAACTGGACTCAGGTTCGGATTTTGTACAGCCGCCCGCGAAAGCGAGGGCGCCAATCAACAGGGTGGTATATAGAATTCGGGGCGACATGAGCTGGCTCCAGAAAAGTGTGCTTGTTGACAGGCGCTACAGCATACCCAAAGCGGCGCACCGGGGGAAAGATATCCAGTTCACCGAGCCGCCGCCCCGCGCCGCAGGGCCGCTATTGGGAATCAGTCGAGGCTGAAATCGAAGTCCATTTTTTCGGCGGGGGCCTGGACGTAATAGCCCTGAATATAGTCGGTGCCGGTCTGCCACAGGGTCGGCAGCATACTGGCCTGCTCCACGTGCGGCACTATGACCTTGGTATTGGCGGCGGCCAGCTGCTTGACCAAACCGGCCAGAGTATCACTGCTCTCCCCTTCGTCCTGCACTTCACGGACGAAAGACGGGTCCACCTTGGCGATATCCACCCGCACATGCTCAAGCATCTTGAAAGGATTGAGCCCAGTGCCAAAATGGCAAACCGCTACGCGGCAACCCAGCTCCTGTACCTGCTTGGTAAAATCCCGCGCAGCGTGCAGATGGCTGTCGATATCCTCCTGGCGCAGCTGGAACGACACCAGCTTGGGCGGCACCTTGGCAGCCCTGAAAGCCACCCCCAGCCAGGGTGGCAGCCCGGTGTCTACCAGCGAAGCGACGCTGATGTGCAACAGCAGGGAAACCTCCCGGCCGGCCGCACGCTGGGCGGCGGCGGCCTTGATAGCGGCGAGAATCACCCAGCGGTCCAGCTTGCTGGAGAGGCCGGCGTCGCCCAGGGTCTGCAGGAAGGCTACCGGCGACAGTTCTTCGCTGTTGGCGTCAATCAGTCGCACCAGCACTTCGTAAAGCTGTTCACCGCTGCCCTGCAGGCTGAGTACCGGCTGATACAGCAATTTCATGCTGCCGGATTCCAACGCCTGAATCACGCGGGCCCGGTGATAGGTGTCCGCATCCCCGGCCTGCTCGATGTCCGGCTCGTACAGGGCGCAGCCATTGCCCTCGGTGTGCTTTTTCAGCACCTGGTGATGGGCCTGCAATGCCTGCTCGAGCACTTTTTCCACGCCGGCGGACGCTTCGCTCAGGAGTGAAATACCCACAGAGACAGTTGCCCGCACTGTTTTGCCGGCCGCGTCGAAGATGGTATCGGCTATTTTGCCCAGCAATTCCACCGCGCGCTGCTCGGCGTTGTCCGGTGTGGTCTCCGCCAGCATGAGACTGAAACTCTGCTCGCCGTAGCGCGCCAGTTGGTCACCCCGGCGCAGGGTGGATTGCAGAATCTCCGCCATTTTTTTCAGCACCGCATCGGCCCCCGCCACACCGACGGCTTTTTGCACTGCCTCCTCAAAGCGGTCCACCTCGATGTACATGAGACCGCCGGTGCGGCGCGACCCGGCATTGGATTTAATTGCCGAGTCCAGCATGTGCAGGAAATACTGGCGGTTGTAGAGGCCGGTCAGGGGGTCGCGGTTTTTGATGTCGCTGAGCTGCGCCTCCAGCTGCCCAGTGTCAGCCCCTTTGGCGGCGATGCGTATTTGTATACAGGGTTCATCCTCGTAAACGGTGGCGAGCACCTGGGCGCGAACAGGCAGTGGTTTGCCGGATGCGGTTTTTGCACTGAATTGCCACTCCCGCACTTCCACTTCATTGTGGTCCATCGCACACTGCCGGAGAAATTCGCGCGCCCCTTCCTGCTCGCCGCTGGGGAGCATATCGATCAGCGGCTGATACTCGATCTCGTCGTTGGAATCATAACCAAATCGCTCGGCAAAGGATTCGTTGGCGTAAACGATAAGACCGTCCGAGACATAGGCAATGCCGTCTTTGGAGCTGTCGAGCAGCTCCTTGGCGCGCTGCAGTGTCGCATGGTAACGGCGGTCGTGCAGGCGAGCCTGGCGGCGGTTATCGAGCGCTCCCATCTCGCGCTGAATGACCAGCAACAGGTGTTGATCTTCATCCACGGTAACCACTTCGCGGGCGCCCAGTTTTAATCCCTCGACCACCGGCTGCGCACCGTTGCGCTCGGTCAGCAGCACCACGGGAATGTCCTTTTGCAGTTTATTGATGGTGCGCAGTGCCACCGCGGCAGGAAGCTCCTGACTGTGTTCGGCAGCAATCAGCAGATCCCAGCTTTTGTCCTGCAACAATTTCACCAGGGCCGGTTCGCTGGCCACACGCTGGGCGCGGTTGGGCCGGCCGGCGTTGTTCAGCATGCTTACCAGCCGCTGGGCCTCGGACGGTGTATCGTGAATCAGGAGGAGTCGGATAGTATCGCTGCTGCTCATTATTTTTGCTCTCGCTGCCCAC
This sequence comes from Microbulbifer sp. TYP-18, assembly GCF_040932045.1. Taxonomy (NCBI): domain Bacteria; kingdom Pseudomonadati; phylum Pseudomonadota; class Gammaproteobacteria; order Cellvibrionales; family Microbulbiferaceae; genus Microbulbifer; species Microbulbifer sp. TYP-18. Next base: position 161,747 of record NZ_JBFRBC010000005.1, on the reverse strand, counting down.
TGCCACAGCGGCGGGGCCGCCACCGACGGTACCGGCCGGAAAAACCCTAAGTTTAGGTCGCCGCCTCGGTCACTTACAAGAGCCCGGTCGCTGCCGGTAGGAGACGGATGTCACAAGCGGGCGAGGAGAAGTAAACAGGATTGGGGGAGCAGCAAAGGTTTTCACCGGCGCACAAGCCCCGAGCAACAATGCCCTCTCGGGAATGGACCCAAGGGCTGCCGGCGGGGCAAGGGATGGTTGAGCGTTAAGTTTAGTGACCGGCATTCATTAAGATGATTTTTGCGCCAATCCTCTTTAGGCTTTAGGTGTAACCACCCGCATTGTGCACGGGGAAGTCTGCCCTCCCGGTGAGATTATTAACCCGGCGACCCAAAATAAGTTGCCAGATTGGTAACCCCTGCATGATCAATCACAGAGGGGTCTTGGACGCTTTTGCGGGAATCTCCCGCACCAGCCTTGGCACCAGATAGCCAGGCAGACACCCGCGCAACTGCTCCAGTAACTCCACCGCCCGGCGGTCCGGAACCTCGAAGTGGGCAGCGCCCTCCACGCGGTCCAGTTGATGGAGGTAGTAGGGTAGAACGCCGGCATCAAACAACGTCTCGCTGAGTCTGGCCAGTACTTCCGCTGAGTCATTGACACCCTTGAGCAACACGGCCTGGTTCAGGAGCGTCACATTACCCCTGCGCAGTCTCTCCAGGGCGGCCCGAACCTCACTGTCGATCTCGTTGGGATGGTTGCAGTGCAGGACCAGCACCGGTTTCAGCCGGGTACCCGCAAACCACTCCAGGAGTCCGCCGGTGACCCGACTGGGTATGACCACCGGCAGGCGCGTGTGCACCCGCAGGGTGCTCAACTGGGGAATAGCGGCCAGTTCGTCAGCCAGCCAGCGAAGCTGTCGGTCGCCGAGCACCAGTGGGTCGCCACCGCTCAGAATGACTTCACGCAACTCGGGCCGGGCGCGGATATAGTCCAACGCCGCCCGCCACTGGGTGCGGTCTGGATGATTCTGGGCGTAGGGAAAGCGGCGCCGAAAACAGTAACGGCAGTTGACTGCACACTGCCCCGCGGCAATCAGCAGCAGGCGGCCGTGGTACTTGTGCACCAGGCCGGGAATCGGGTTAGCGGCCATTTCCGCCAGGGGGTCGGCACTGAAGCCGGGGGTCTGCTCCAGCTCCGCCGCACCGGGCAGCACCTGCAACAGCAGCGGATCGCGGGGGTCTCCGGGCTTTATCCGCTTCAGCAAAGGGCGCGGAACCCGCAACTGGAAATCGCCGCTGGCCCGCAGGGCATCAGGCAGGCTGGCTGGGTTCAGCTGCAGCAACCGGATCAGCTCAGCCGGGTCGGTGACAAGGTCGGCCAGCTGGTCCTGCCAGCGGGGTATATCGGCTGCGGCAGACGATTCGCGGGCGACTATTTCACCGGAAGCTGGAGCGTGCGGTATCATTAAGGACTATTTCCGTTGCGCGAAACGCGCGATTTTTAACCAGCTAGGCAAAAATTGAAAGGGCCGCCAACAGTTCCGGCCCCGCATTTTGTTTGAATTAGAGGATTCCATGGCAAGTTACTCCACCAACGAATTCAGGGGCGGTCTCAAGGTAATGCTGGACGGAGACCCATGCTCCATCGTCGAAAATGAATTCGTCAAACCCGGCAAGGGGCAGGCATTCAACCGCGTCAAGCTGCGCAACCTGAAGACCGGCCGCGTGTGGGAACGCACCTTCCGCTCCGGCGAGAGCCTGGAGGCCGCGGACGTGATGGATCGCGATATGGAGTATCTGTACAACGATGGCGACTTCTACCACTTCATGGAGCCGGAGACCTTTGAACAGCACCAGGCCAGCGCCGACGTAGTGGGCGACTCCGCCAAGTGGCTCAAGGAGCAGGATGTCTGCACGGTTACCCTCTACAACGGGGCACCACTGGCAGTGACCCCACCCAATCATGTAATCCTGGAAATCAGCGATACGGACCCCGGCGTGCGCGGCGACACCGCCCAGGGCGGCACCAAGCCCGCCACCCTGTCCACCGGCGCCGTGGTCAAGGTGCCTCTGTTTCTGGAAATCGGCGAGACCATCAAAGTGGATACCAGGACCGGGGAGTATCTCGGTCGCGCCAAGGAAGACTAAAGCCTGCCGCACCGCTGCTTACGGAGGGCGGCAACCGCGGCCAGCCAGCCCGCTGAGATCAACGCCGGATACACTATGTGGCAACCCACCGCCGGACCGGAAAGCCTGCGCAAGCGCGGGGCATTATTGGGGGGCATCCGCCGCTTCTTCAGCGACCGGTCCCTGTTGGAGGTGGACGTGCCGCTGTTGTCGCGCCGCGCTACCAGCGACCCCCATATCGCGTCGATCACCGCCCAGTGCAACGGCGCGCCCGCCTTTCTCGCCACCAGCCCGGAGTTCGGCATGAAACGACTGCTGGCCGCCGGCGTCGGCGATTGCTACTACCTGGGCAAGGCGTTCCGCGAGGGGGAGTCCGGCGGACGCCACAATCCCGAATTCACCATGCTGGAGTGGTACCGCTGCGGCTGGGATGACCGCCGCCTGATGACGGAAGTGGGGGAGCTACTCTGCAGTTTACTGCACATAACCGATGTGCATGCGCTGAGCTATAGGGATCTGTTCGCGCGGGAACTGGGTCTGGACCCCCACAGCGCCAGCACCGCCGAACTGTGCCACTGTGTGCAGCGAGAAGTGGATGCGGACTATGAGCCAGCCAGCCGCGACGAGTGTCTCGATCTGCTGCTCAGTCACCGGCTGGAGCCCTCCATGGGTGAGGGTATCACCCTGGTGTACGACTTCCCCGCCAGCCAGGCGGCCCTGGCCCGGCTGTCCGAAGACGACCGCGGCACCTTGGTTGCACGCCGTTTTGAGGCCTATGCGGGCGGGATGGAGCTGGCCAACGGCTACTGGGAACTGACCGATGCGGAGGAACAGCAGCGCCGCTTGCGGGCAGACCACAAGTACCGCAGGGCTCACCAGTTGCCGCTTTACCCCTTCGAGGAGCGCCTGGTGCAGGCGCTCCGGGCCGGTATGCCGGAGTGTGCCGGAGTGGCATTGGGGGTCGACCGGATGCTGATGCTGGCGGGGGGTTACGATTCCATCGAGGAGGTCATCGCCTTCCCCATAGAGCGGGCCTGAAACCGGCGCATCCCAATCGAGATGGGGCCCCTAGCGGGCTGTCAGGGCTCGAAACGATACTGGGCAACTTCCCCCACGGCGAAAAAACCGGCTTCCAGCAGCAGCTCCTGTTTATCCGGCGCGGTGAGTGCCACCGCGTGCTTTTGATGGCTGTGGGATGCCTGCTCCAGCAGATGGCAGAAGAGCGCCTTACCGATCCCCCGTTCGCGGTAGGCCTCCAGAGTCAGCAGGTCGTAAAAGCCGAGCGCGTCCGCTGAGGCAAACAGGCAGCCACCGGCTACAGGCTCACTCCCGAGGCGGGCGAGAAACAACTTGAGGCGGCTGCGCTTGGACTCCGGCAGACCGTGCAGGTGATGGTAAAACTTCTTTAGCTGCGGGCCCTCCCGCTCACCGGCAAACTGCGCCGCCTGCAAATCGCCGTACTCCATCAGGTTATCGGCGGTCACCGGCGCTATCTCCAGCCCTCCCCGAAGGTCCTCCGTCAGGCTCTCTTCCATCGCCAGCCGCTGTACCTCCGCCACCATGGCCACCATCGGCTCCCGGCGCGTAAACCCCAGCTCCTCCATCTCGGCATCATCCAGCGGTTTGTTCGCGCAGTGCCAGAGGGTGAAGGGGCTGTGGCGTTCGGCAAAGTATTCCACCACGAAGCGCCGCAAAATCCGCGCCGGCATCACCGTGTTGGTGACTGTGCGGTTCAAGCTGTAGGAGAGCAATCCACTGTCAACGCGCAGTATCCCGGTAATCTCTCTGGTGTGATCCGGGTTGAGCAGACCCGCACAATAGCTGGCATGGGTTTCCAGATTGCGGCAGACCAGATTCTTGGCACTGAGACTGTACTTCATACCCATAAGAATAGCGGCTGTGGGAGAGCGCGACACCCGGGGATGGCTATCACGGCAGCTGCCGATCCACCTGGGTCAGGGCGCAGTGATCCATGGACAGCGCCGGCTCGGCACAGGTCGCCCGGCCTATTTCCCGTGCGGGCACTCCCGCCACCAGTTTCCTGGCCGGCACCGACTTGAGCACAACGCTGCCGGAGGCGATCTGGGCACAACTGCCAATTTCAATGTTGCCCAGCACCTTGCTGCCGGCCCCGATCAACACACCGCAGCGCACCTTGGGGTGACGGTCACCGCTCTCCTTGCCAGTGCCACCGAGGGTGACCGACTGCATGATCGACACATTGTCCTCCACCACCGCAGTCTCACCTATCACGATGCCGGTGGCATGATCCAGCAGTATGCCCCTCCCCAACTGTGCCGCCGGGTGGATGTCGACACTGAACACCATCGAAATCCGGTGTTGCAGGAACAGCGCCAGCGAGCGGCGACCTTCCCGCCACAGCCAGTGGGCCACCCGCCAGGCCTGCAGAGCGTGGTATCCCTTAAAATAGAGAAATGGCTCGTACAGGGATTTACAGGCGGAATCCCGCTGGTAAACGGCTGAGAGATCGGTGCGGGCCGCGGCGCCAATGGCGGGATCCCCCGCCAGTGCCCCGTCGATCACTTCGCGAATCAACAGCGCCGGTGCTACCGGGCTGTCCAGTTTGTTGGCCAGGTGAAAGCTCAGCGCCGCTTCCAGCGTCGAGTGATTGAGAATGGTGGCGTGGAGAAAGCTCGCCAGGATCGGCTCCCGTTCCACCTGAAGGGTCACTTCCGCGCGAATTCTCTGCCACAAGGCCTCCTCCGCAGCAGCCGGTGTGTGCGCCTGCATCAATACCCCTCCCTATCAAACTGCGCCCAGCACCAGGGGCGGCTCCTGCAGTGCCGCCTGTTGCTCGCGCAGAGCCAGAATGTGTTCCGCCCAATAGCGCGGCGAGTTGAACCAGGGAAATGCCAGCGGAAACGCCGGATCCTGCCAGCGGCGCGCCAACCAGGCAGCGTGGTGTATCTGCCGCAGGCAGCGCAGGGGCTCAATCAGTTGCAATTGTTGCGGATTGAATTCGGTAAAGGTTTCATAGCCCTCCACCACGGTATCCAGACAGGCGGTCTGCTCCGCGCGGCTGCCGGAAATCAGCATCCAGATATCCTGGATCGCCGGGCCGCTGAGACAGTCGTCCATATCCACAAACCAGGGAGTGCCGTCACGCCATAGAAAATTGCCACTGTGGCAGTCACCGTGCAATCGCAGATTTTGCCACTCGCGCTCAAACAGTGGCCTGATGGTATCGATAATATCCGCGCTGATGGAGGCGTAAGCATCGCGGTTCTCCCGCGGCAGGAAATCCCCCTGCAGAATAAACGCGCGGCTGTCCACGGCAAAGTGCTGCAGGGTGAGTCCCGGGCGACAGCTGAAGGAGCGTGCCGCACCGACGGCGTGAAGGCGACCGAGCATGGTGCCCACCTGCTCCAGGTGCTCCAGATTGTCCAGTTCCAGCTGGCGCCCGCCGCGGCGCGGGAAAAGAGCAAAACGGAAGCCGTTGAATTCCATCAGTGTCCGCCCCTCAAACTGCAGCGGGGCCACCACGGGGATCTCGGCTGCCGCCAGCTCCAGGGAGAATTCGTGCTCTTCCAGTATTTGCGCATCCGTCCAGCGGCCGGGACGATAGAATTTGGCGATCAGCGGCTCGCCCCCCTCGATCCCCACCTGGTAGACGCGGTTTTCATAGCTGTTAAGGGGAAATATTCGCGCGTCTGACAGCAGTCCCAGGGACTCCACACTGTCGATCACTACATCGGGTGTCAGCGTTTCATAGGGGTGATGACTTTGGGACATTGCGGCTACCGACGGGGTTGCGGCTCGCTATGCTACGCCTTTCCCCCCGCGGGAACAAACAGAACCCGAAACTGCCGGGTGCTCACCCCACCGGCTGCGCCTCCTGGCTCTCTAGCAGGTTGTTGAAAAAGGCATCCTGCCTGTTTCAAAATACGAAAAGCGAAAAATGTGATTTTCACTTTTCGCCCAAAATCAACGACTTAGGCGTCGTCGATTTTGCCGGAACATCCATATTCCGGTAGCAGGGCTATCTCAGTTAGTGTCAACAGACCCTAGCAAGCGGGCAATTTTGTCGCGGCCGAAAACCTGCGCGAAACCGGCAGCGGAGTTGCCGGCCTTGTTGCGGTGCTGCAGGTCGCAATCCCGCTGAATCAAGGTGCGGGCCAGAGCGAACTCACCGCGAAAGATCGCCGCCATCAGAGCGGTATTGCCCCGGTTGTCCTCGGCGCAGGCGTCGGCGCCCTGGGCCAGCAGATAGTTCGCCGCTTCGCTATTGCCGTGGTAGGTGGCGATCATCAGTGCCGTGTAGCCCTTGGGGTTCCTGACATCCAGGGGAAAGCCCGCCTCGGCGAACTCACTCAATACTTCGATATTGTCGCTGCGCGCCGCGGCGAAATAATAGGGCAGCAGGTCCTCAAATCGGGACTCTGACCCCCCCTCAGCGGCATGGCTGCTCAGGGTCAGCAACAACAGTGTGACTAATAGGCTTCTCATCGCTACATCTCCTTAAACAGCCGGGCGGGCCCGCCGCCCGGCCTCGGCATCAGGTATTGCTGAGCCGTTCAACTTTTTTCAGATCGGCACCGACTGCCTTGGTCAGGCGCTCACCGAAACCCTTGTCCGCGCGATAAAAGAAACTGAGCATAATGTGCTTGGTATCGCTGTCGCGTACCCTGCTCAGATCACTGGCCAGGTTTTCGATCAGGTGCTGTTGCTGCTGGCTGTCGAAGCTGCGGTAGAGCACACCGGCCTGGGCGAAAGGCTGCTGCTTGGCAATCGCCTGCTGTTGAGTGCTGCCCGACAGCGCCGTGGGAGTGTAAAGTCCGCGGCGATCCTCCAGGCGCGGCTCCAGACGGCTCGGCTGATAGTTGACATCGGATTTCTGATGCCCGTGGTTACCCGCACCATCCTGATTCCAGTTGGCCACCGCTACCCGCGGGCGATTGATCGGCAACTGCTGATGATTCGGCCCCAAGCGATACATCTGGGTATCGGCATAGGAAAATATACGACCCTGCAGCAGGCGATCTTCCGAAGGTTCAATACCGGGCACGAGATTGGCCGGGGCGAAAGCCGACTGCTCTGTTTCCTGAAAGAAATTGTCCGGTGTGCGGTTCAAGGTCATGGTGCCGACTTTCATTTCTTCCACATCGAGCCACATTTTGGTCGCGTCCAGCGGATTGTAATCAAAGTCATCCAGTTGCGACGGCTTCAGCACCTTGATATACAGGTCCCACTGTGGGTAATCGCCCCGCGCAACCGCATCGTACATATCCCGTGTGGCATGGCTGAAATCCCGCCCCTGAATGTCCGTCGCCTCTGCTGCGGTCAGGTTGTTGATGCCCTGGCGGCTCTTCCAGTGAAACTTCACGTAGTGTGTCTCGCCCTTGCGGTTGATCAGCTTGTAGGCGTGCACACCGAAACCGTCCATCTGGCGCAGGTTGGCGGGGGTACCAAAGTCCGAGTAAACCCAGGTGAGCATATGGGTGGATTCCGGCACATGGCTGAAAAAGTCAAAGAAGCGGTTGGGATCCTGCTGATTGGTGACCGGCGACGGCTTCAGGGAATGAACCATGTCGGGAAATTTGATCGCATCGCGAATAAAGAAGACCGGCAGATTGTTTCCCACCAGGTCCCAGTTGCCTTCGCGAGTGTAAAACTTGGTGGCAAAACCCCGCGGATCGCGCAGGGTTTCCGGTGAACCCTTGGAATGAATCACGGTGGAGAAGCGCACGAAAACCGGGGTCTTTTCACCGCGCTTAAATACCTCTGCACTGGTGAGATCGCGTATATTCCTGGTCGCCACGAATTCGCCGTGAACACCGGTACCACGCGCGTGCACCACCCGCTCCGGAATCCGTTCGCGGGCAAAGCGCTGTAATTTTTGGATAAGCTGCACATCCTGCAACAGGGTGGGCCCATTAGCTCCCGCAGTCTGGGAGTTCTGATTGTCCCCCACCGGTGCCCCGTTGTCGCGGGTCAGGGTTTGCGCATTGACACTGCCTATCAGGCCAATAGAAAAAAAAAATATAAGAGTTTTTTTCATCAAAGTTACCGCCTCTGGTGTTCTGTCCGACTAAATGTCCGAGCCCAGTAAATCTTATGCAGACTGATTAAGGAAATTGTTCATGGTTATAGTTTTGATAGAGCACGGCTATTCTGTTGGGCAGAGTGCAGACGCGGTGAGCCGATCGGGAGAAAGCTGGACCCTCAGCTGTTGATCCGGCAGTGTTGATTGGCGGTTTAAATTCTGCCGGCATTGGGGTTCGCCGACGGTGAACAATGGAAGCGAGAACCTTGCTCCCAGTGCTACAGATTCATCAGTATTGTCTTCAGCGCTATACCCACGCGGTCGAAGAAACCCGGAGAATGGGGCGCTGCCCGGTTGGGGGCTGGGTACAGAGGCCCCACGGCATAGCTGTTGCAGTCAAAATTGAATTGCCGGACGAATAACTTCAGGCTGGAACAAAACGGGGAGAAAACTGAAAATCACATTTTCCGCTTTTCGTGTTTTGAAACAGGCAGGATGCCTTTTTCAACAACCTGCCAGGGACCGGAAATATCAGTTACCCCCCGACGCGGCCGGTCTGTTGGCGTTGCACCATTCACGACTCAGTAATCCCAGCATCAGGGAATCCTGAAAACCCTCTTCATCGGTAAACCGCTCCCGCAACAACCCCTCGCGGCGAAAGCCAAGTTTCTCCAGCAGTACCAGTGACGCTTTGTTGCGGGGGTCCACATCGGCTTCAACCCGATGCAGCGCCAATTGTTTGAAGGCAAAATCCAACACCAGCGGCACCGCCTCCGCCATCAGCCCCCGCCCCTGAAACCGGCGCGCCAGTGCGAATCCAATTTCAGCCCGGCGGTGACTGCGGTCTATTGCGGCGAGGGTGCAGGAACCGATGATCCGGCCCCGATACTCCAGCCCCCATTGGTAAAGGGTGCCGCTGGCAAACCCCTGCAGAATGGAGTTCAAAAACCGCTGCGCCTGCTTCCGGTTGGTCAGGCGGGTCAGCGCCATAAAGCGCACCACATCCGCATCGCCAAAGATTTCCTGAAGCTCGGGTAAATCGGCCTCCCCCAGCCAGCGAAAGCAAAAAGCACGTCCTGGGAGTGTTGGAAGACTCTGGCCGAGGCCGTCCGGGTTCATCCCTGTATCCACCGCCAAACACCGAACATCGCCACACCGAGGCCAAATACAAACTGCGCTGCCAGCAGCGCACGGATGGCAAAACTGTATCGGATCAGACGACCGCGCTTCGCTTCATCGTGACAGAAGATTCGCGCCTGCGGCGGCAGCTCCTGTTCCAGTCGCCGCAATCCCGGTACCGCCAGTTTGAGCAATTGGCGACTGCGCATATCCACCAGCCAGAACACTGTGGACAGTATCAGCACAAAGCCGCCCAGCAACGCCAACGTCAGAGGGTGAAAATCTTTTTCTACCGCGGTAAAGATGCCGCCTTCGACAAACATGCTGAGCACCACAAACAGATTGAAGGCCTTTAGCCTCTGCTCCGCATTGAAGCGATAGTGCTGACAGAGATATTCGTGCTGTACCAATCCCCCGGGTACCGCAAGCTGCTCCTCAATGGTAACGTCCATGAATCAGATCCAAGGTAAGCAAAACTGCGAGAGCTTAAAACAAAATGCCGGGCCCTGCCCGGCTTTTATGCGAAACTGGGGAACCTAAGCTGCCTGCGCGCCCGCTATGTTTTGCGCAATTCAGAGTTGCGGGGCGGCAGCACTGGGTTCTGCCGGATATTTCCCCGCGTCCTCCCACTATTGATTGGCGCGCTCCTCAATCAGGTGCTCAACTACCGACGGGTCCGCCAGGGTTGAGATATCACCCAGGCTGTCCAGTTCGTTACAGGCAATCTTACGCAGTATACGGCGCATGATTTTACCGGAACGGGTTTTCGGCAGGCTGGGCGCCCACTGGATAATGTCCGGCTTGGCGATGGGACCTATTTCCTGCACACACAGGTCGATCAACTGCCGGCGCAGTGCATCCGAGGGTTGGTGGCCCGCTTTCAGGGTTACATAGGCATAGATCCCCTGCCCCTTTATGTCGTGTGGATAACCCACCACTGCGGCCTCCGCCGTGTCTTCATGCAACACTATCGCACTTTCGATTTCCGCGGTTCCCAGGCGGTGACCGGATACGTTGAGCACATCGTCGATACGGCCGGTGATCCAGTAATAGCCGTCGGCATCCCGGCGCGCGCCATCGCCGGTAAAGTAGTAGCCGGGAAACGCAGAGAAATAGGTATCGATCATGCGTTGGTGGTTGCCGAACACAGTGCGAATCATTCCCGGCCAACTGGCTTTCATTACCAGCGCGCCCTCGCCTTCACCCTCGATCTCCCGCCCCTGTTCATCGAGCAGCGCCGGCTGCACTCCAAAGAACGGCAGGGTTGCGGAACCCGGCTTGAGGGCCACTGCCCCGGGCAGGGGTGTGATCATGTGCGCGCCGGTCTCCGTCTGCCACCAGGTGTCGACGATGGGGCAGCTCCCATTTCCCACCACTGAGTAGTACCACTCCCAGGCCTCTGGATTAATGGGCTCACCTACTGTGCCAAGTAACTTGAGCGAGCTGCGGTCCGTGTTGGTCACGTATTCGTCGCCGGCCCCCATGAGTGCGCGGATGGCCGTGGGTGCAGTGTAAAAAATATTGACCTGGTGTTTGTCCACCACCTGCCAGCAGCGGGACGCATCGGGATAGGTGGGCACACCCTCAAACATCAGAGTGGTACCGCCAGCGCTCAGGGGGCCGTACACAATATAGCTGTGCCCAGTGATCCAGCCCACATCGGCGGTGCACCAGAATACATCCCCCTCCTTGTAGTCAAAGGTGTACTTAAAAGTCATCGAGGCCATCAGCAGATAGCCGGCGGTCGTGTGCAGAACACCCTTGGGTTTGCCGGTGGAGCCAGAGGTGTAGAGGATAAACAAGGGGTCCTCCGCCCCCATTACCTCCGGCTCGCAGTCAGCGCTCTGCGCGGCAACCGATTCCGCATACCAGATATCCCGGCTGCTGTCCCAGTCCACATTGGCCCCGGTGCGCTTTACCACTATGGCCGTGTGCACCTTGGGGCATTCGGCTAGCGCCAGGTCCACATTGGCCTTGAGCGGCACCTTCCTGCCACCGCGCACACCCTCGTCGGCGGTAATCACCAGGCGGCAATCGGAATCGAGAATACGGTCCTTGAGAGATTCCGGAGAGAATCCGCCGAACACCACTGAGTGAACAGCCCCGATACGGGCACAGGCGAGCATCGCATAGGCAGCTTCGGGAATCATCGGCATGTAGATACAGACGCGATCCCCCTTTTTTACCCCCCGCTGCTTGAGCAGGTTGGCGAAGCGACACACATGCGCGTGCAACTCCGCGTAGGTAATGCGGCAGCTCTGTGCGGGATCATCGCCCTCCCAGATGATGGCGGTCTGCTCCGCCCTTGAGGGCAGATGGCGGTCGATACAGTTGACGGTGACATTGAGTTCACCGTCCGGGAACCACGCACAGTGGCCGCGGTTCAGATCTTCCTCGACAACCCGGGTAAAGGGTTTTTGCCACTGCAGAAAATCTTTCGCCTGCTGCGCCCAGAAAGCCTCGGCGTCCGCTACCGACTGGCGGTACATCCGGTGGTAATCATCGGCGCGGATATGGGCCTCGGCAGCGTAATCATCAGGTACAGAGCGGGTGTGGACTTCTGACATCGGTTTCTCCCGTGAGCATTATGGGACTCCGCCAGCGCGGTCATTGGATCTGGGTGGAGGGCCTGTTATAGCATTGACGAAACAAAGATGACAACGCTGTCAGCCAGTTTTCTCCACCATCTTAACGCGCCCGCCAAAATCATTCCGCGTAGCCTAATGGAATGGCGCGCAATTTTTCTTATGTCGCGACGCAAAATGTCCAGGTTCGCGCAGTTTAAGTCAGCAAATAGAGTTGGCCCAGGGTGAGAGAACAGACCCTCTGCCTCTCAGTGCGGGACACGGCGATACAGGCAGTGCGGCGGCAACTGATCAACAGATGCTGGCGAATGGTCGGACCGGCACTTCAAGCAATGGGCTCAGGGCGATTGCACCGGCGGGCGCTACAGCTCCAGGGAGACATTGTCGATCAGGCGCGCGGCGCTGGTGTAAATGGCACCCAGGACGGTAATCTCGGTGTCGTCGTGGGCGGCCGGCGCGAGGCTGTGGCTGTTGCGGACAGAAAAGTAGTCCACCCGGAAGCCGGCATCCTCGATACACCGCACGCCCTCTTCTTCCAGCGCGGCAAAATCGCGCCGGCCGGACTGCAGCTGCTCCCGTGTCCGGTTCAAGGCCTGACTGAGTATCGCTGCCCGCGGCCGCTCATCGGCGGTGATATAGCTGTTGCGGGAACTCATGGCCAGTCCGTCGGGCTCGCGGTGGACCGGAGCGGCGACGATCTCGACGGGAATACACAGGTCCTGCACCATCCGGCGGATCACCGCCAACTGCTGGAAATCCTTGATGCCGAATATTGCCTTGTGGGGCTGTACGATATTGAACAGCTTGGCCACCACCGTAGTCACCCCCTCGAAGTGGCCGGGCCGACTGGCACCACAAAGCACATCTGTCATAGCGGGACAAACCACCCGGGTCTGCTGATCCATACCGTTGGGATAAATCTCGCTCTCTTCCGGGTGAAACAGAAAATCGCAGTTGGCGGCACTCAGCCGCGCCATATCCCGCTCCAGGGTTCGCGGATACTTGTCCCAGTCTTCATTGAGCCCGAATTGCAGCCGGTTGACGAAGATGGAAACCACCACCAGATCACAAAGCTGGCGCGCCAGACTGACCAGCTCGATATGGGCATCGTGCAGGTTGCCCATAGTGGGGACAAACCCGATGGTCTTGCCGGCGGTGCGGGCCTCTGCCAGCGCCCCGCGCAGGCTTGCCACATGGTGAAATACTTGCATCACACTCATTTTCAGGCGGAATTTAGCTGCGCGGCATCATACTCGCTGGGACCGACAGCGACAATTCCGCCAGTAGGACGGCCCCATTCATCGCTGATAAATATATGAATACCGGACTTTTGCCGCAATCTTCGCATAAATGAAAGTATCGCCCAGTATCCCCCTAGCGCCATCCACACCTCAGATCCAACCTCCGATGCAGTTGCCGGCTGAGTGTAAGTGAAGACATCCACTCCCGGTTCAGGAAAGATTCAGCCCCACCAGCGCACACTGGCACCCAAATCCATGCTAGGCCGCTGGGCGGCACCGGAGAGAACCATGAAAGCACCAACCGTCGTAATACTCACTGCCAGCCTGCTGGCAGTGGCGCAACCGGTACTCGCCGACCGCTATCACCCCACCACGGGTTCCGCGCTCAAGGATGCATACCGCAAAGAATATAGCCACCAGCAGAACAACCGCGACGAGCGGCGGGCTGGCCGGCACCGGGCGCGCGGCAGTGAGAAGCAGGGCAGCAGGAAAGAACGAAAGCATAGGGCACGAGGTAAGGATCATCACTACCGGGGAAAATCCGTTCGCCACGCCCCCAGGCATCGCCCCTACTACAAGCGGCACTACAAAAAGCGTTATCGAAACCATTATCCCGCGCGGCCTTACTACGCAAAGCGCCACTTTCGCCGGGGACATTACCGCTGGCGGCCAGCCCATTACCACTATGGTTACCGCTGGGGGCAGTTGCCGCGCAGCTTCGTGCCTATCCGTTGCGGAGGCCTCAGGTTTTTCTATAGTGACGGCATCTTTTACCGCCCGCGGGATTATGGCTATATAGTGGTAAAGCCTCCCACCGGAGCTATAGTGCAGAGCCTGCCGGGCACAGCGATCACGCTGACATTTGGCGGCAGCCACTATTACGTCGCCTACGATACCTACTATATCTGGGATAATTCTGCACGCGCCTACCGGGTTGTCGCAGATCCGGGCTTTCAGTATTGAAAAGTCAGCTATCCCGGCCGGCAGTTTGTCGGTCGACCTGCAAGGATTGCAGAAAAAGGGCGATAGCCGGGTGTTCCGCGGCGCTGCGCTTGAAAGTGGCGGCATTCTGGATCTGGTAGTGAAAACGCTGCGGACACAGAGCCACCAAGTCGCCGCACTCCAGATAACGCCGGGCCAGGTAGTCCGGCAAGAAACCGATAAATCGGCCGGACAGGATCATCGCCAATCGCGCCGCCATATGGTTGGCGGTGCTCTTGTGGGGGAACAAGCGGTACAAGTGCGTCGCTCCAGAGAGAATCGCATGGCTGGGGGCGGCAAGCTCCTGCTCCGTCAGCAACTCCTCAGTTACCGAACGCTCACCGGCCAGAGGGTGCCGGCTGCCACAGTAGAGCCTGGAGCAATGGCTGAACAGAGGCCGGTAGTCGAGCCCCGGGCGTTTCGCATGCAGAGGGTTGATCCCTACCTCGGCCCTGCCGGCGAGGATCTCCAACTCCAACTCCTGGGGGGCGGCCAGTTGTAGGTCCAGTTGCAGTTGCGGTGCCAGCTGACGCAGATGGCGGATAGTGGACGGCAGGTCCAACTGGGGAATCTCGAGCACATCGTCCGGCAATACTATGCGCAGACTGCCGGTGAGCTGGGACTGAATGGCGTTGACCCGGCTCTTGAAGGCGGCCAGGTGCCCATCCAGGTCGTCGATGGCTCGATATAGCTCCTCCCCCTCCGGGGTCAGCTTGAAATCGGCGCGGCCCCGGGAGCGCAAACACAGCTGCATACCCAGGCGAGCCTCCAGGTCCGACAGGTGCAGGCTGATGGTGGAGCGACTGATATTCAGCGCCACCTCAGCCGGTGCCAGACCACCGGCCCGCACCACCTCTCGAAACACCCGCAGCAGGCGCAGGTCCATATCCGTGAAGCGCCCGCTCAGGGAGCTTTTACCACTCATCTGCTCAGCCTCGTTGCGCCTGTAGGCCCCTTTATGGAGTTAACCGATACCATCCTAAGACAAAGTTTGAAAAAACCAAATTTTAGTTAGAAAGAATTGACTATGCATTTGGGCGGGTACTCACGAAAATTTCCGCAAATACAGTATTAGCCGTCAGCACAAGGAGTTTGACAATGGAGCTGGCCAATAAACATTTGTTGAAAACTCGGAATTTTATTGGGGGTCAGTGGCGTGACAGCCCGGCAAAGCTCCCGGTATACGACCCGGCCAACGGCGGTCTGCTGGCCGAGGTGGCGGATGCCGGCCCCACGGATGCCGAAGCGGCGATTGCTGAGGCCCACACCGCCTTTCCGGTGTGGAAAAAACGCACTGCTGGTGAACGCGCCGCGGTGCTGAAGCGCTGGTACCAGCTGATCCTGGATAATGCCAGTGATCTCGCACGCCTGTTGACCCTGGAGCAGGGCAAGCCACTGGCAGAGGCCAGAGGCGAGATCATTCACGGCGCCTCCTATATAGAATGGTACGCGGAGGAGTGCCGCCGCGCCTATGGCCAGACTATCCCCACCCACAACCCGGGTATGCGCCTGCAGACCATCCGCCAGCCGGTGGGGGTTGTGAGCTGCATCACCCCCTGGAACTTCCCCAATGCCATGATCACCCGCAAGGTGGCGCCGGCCCTGGCCGCCGGCTGTACCCTGGTGGTCAAGCCGGCAGCGGAGACGCCCCTGTCCGCCCTGGCCCTGTGCCAGCTGGCCCAGGACGCGGGGTTGCCGGACGGAACCCTGAATATGCTGGTCGGCTCCGACGCCGCCGGCATCGGCCGGGTACTGACTCAGGATACACGGGTGGCCAAGTTCACCTTTACCGGCTCCACCGCAGTGGGCAAGATTCTGATGGCCCAATGCGCCACCGGGGTGAAGAAAGTGTCCATGGAACTGGGTGGCAATGCCCCGTTTATCGTATGTAACGATGCGGACCTGGACACAGCGGTGGATGCCTGCATGGCCACTAAATTCCGCAACGCCGGCCAGACTTGTGTGTCCACCAACCGCATCTACGTGCACGAATCGGTGCATGACGAGTTTGTAGCCCGGCTGCGCACGGCAATGACGGCCCTTCAGGTGGGGCACGGCTGTGAGGACGGCGTGACCCTGGGACCGCTGATTCACCGGCGCGCCGTCGAGCGGGTGGCACAACTGGTGGAGGACACCGCCGCCGCCGGCGCGGCTATAGAAGTGGGCGGCGATTTTCTGCCGACAGGGGTAAACTACTATGCCCCCACCCTGATCGCCGGCGTGACCGATGGCATGCGCATTGCGCGGGAGGAGATTTTCGGCCCTGTGGCCCCGGTGCAGAAATTCGCCCGCGAGGAAGAGGTGATCCACCGTGCGAACGATACACCCTACGGTCTGGCAGCCTACGTCATGAGCGAGAATATCCGCCGTGCCAACCGCCTGGTGGAGGCCCTGGACTACGGCATGGTCGCCTGCAATGCCGGTGTCTTTTCCACCGCCGTGGCTCCCTTCGGCGGCAACAAGGAATCCGGCATCGGCCGCGAGGGAGGTATCGAGGGAATGACTGAATTTTATGATACCAAGTACTGTTGCTACGGCACCTGATGCGGGTAAGGTAGCGGTGGTACAGGCCCATTGTGATTGTGAGAATATTGACGAGGATTGCGGAGACCGACCCATGTCCGAAATGAAAACCGATGCGTTCTGGATGCCGTTCACACCGAACCGCAGCTTCAAGGCCGCCCCGCGCATCGTAGAGCGCGCTGAGGGCATCTACCTGATGGAAAAGTCCGGCCGTCAGATTATCGACGCTACCGCCGGTCTCTGGTGCTCCAACGCCGGCCACTGCCGTGCGGAAATCGCCGACGCGATTCACCAGCAGGCAAAAAAGCTGGATTACAGCTCCATTTTCAACTTTGGTCACGATCTGGGTTTCGAGTATTCCGAGCGCCTGGTGGGGTACACCCCGGACGGCCTCAACAGAGTATTTTTTGGCAACTCCGGCTCGGAGGCAGTGGAGAGTGCGCTGAAAATCGCACTGCAATACCAGCGCGCCCGCGGCAAGGGCACCCGCACCATGTTTATCGGGCGCGAGAAGGGATACCACGGGGTCAATTTCGGCGGTATTTCCGTAGGGGGCATAGCACCCAATTACCAGTCGTTCGGCCAGCCGGTGAAGGCCAACCATATGCGCCACACCCTGGATATAGAACGCAACGCATTTAGCCGCGGCTTGCCGGAACACGGGGTGGAACTGGCGGAAGATCTGCAGCGGCTGGTGGCCTTTCACGGTGCCGATCAGATAGCGGCGGTTATCATTGAGCCCTTCGCCGGCGCAGGCGGCGTGGTGCTGCCGCCCAAAGGCTACCTGAAACGCATTCGCGAAATCTGTGACCAGCATGACCTGCTGCTGATATTCGACGAAGTGATTTCCGGCTGGGGTCGCACCGGCTCCCCCTTTGCCTCCATCGAGTGGGACGTGACTCCGGATATGATCACTTCTGCCAAGGGCATCACCAACGCGACAGTACCGCTAGGGGCGGTGTTCGTACACGACCACATTTACAACACCGTTATGGATGCGGCCCCGGAGGGTATGGTTGAAATTTTCCACGGCTACACCTACTCCGCCCATCCGGTCGCCTGCGCCGCGGGTATGGCGACCCTCGATATATACGAGCGGGAAGGTCTGCTGACCCGCGCCGCGGGCGATATCGGCAGTCACTGGGAGGCAGCACTACACAGCCTCGCCGACCTAGACAAGGTTATCGACGTGCGCAACTACGGCCTTGTAGGGGCCGTGGAACTCAACGCACCAGCAGAACTGAAAGGCAAGTACGGAGCCAAGGTTTCAGCAGCGGCCTGGGAAGCGGGCGTCATGGCGCGTGGTATCGGCGACGCCCTGTGTATGTCCCCGCCGCTGATTATCGAAGCGCACGAAATAGACGCGATCGTCGACAAGCTGCGCGGAGTTATCTCCTCTCTGGCGTAATCCTGTGCGGCCGCGTCCTGCGGCCGCCAAATACCTCCACACTCCCACAGCAGCCCTTGGGCCAGTAGATCACCCCCGTGGAGGCCGCCGCGGTAAACAGCTGCCAAGGCCCCATCTGGTGGAAGCTTTTCCGTCGGCAACTACACTAGTGGCATATCGTTCTATCCTGCGAGAGTGGATTATGTCCGACGAAACAAGCGCCCTCAGCGGCAAACCGGTAATACAGGTACTTTCCGAAAACTGGTGGTTGATGTTACTGCGCGGTGTCTGCGCCGTGATCTTCGGCATCCTTACCTTTATCTGGCCCGGCCTTTCCCTGTTGACGCTGGTTATTCTATTCGGTGTCTACGCACTGCTGGACGGGATCCTCGGCTTGGTAGCGGCCGCCATGGGACGCCACAAAGCGACACCACTCTGGTGGTTGATTGTCGTTGGCCTGATCAGTGTGGCGGCGGGGGTGGTGACTTTTCTCTACCCACAAATCACCGCACTGGCACTGGTGCTCATTATCGGTGCCTGGGCGCTGGTGCGCGGAATTTTTGAAATAGTCGGCGCGATTCGCCTGCGCAAGGAGCTGGAGAACGAGTGGCTGCTGATCCTTGCCGGCGTGCTGTCGGTGATATTCGGCCTGCTGATTCTGTTCCGTCCCGGCGCCGGCGCCCTGGCATTGGTGTGGTTGATAGGTGCTTACGCCATCATTTTTGGCCTGCCGATGATCTGGCTGGCATTCAAGCTGCGCAAGCAGAACAGGGCCCTTACAAGCGAATAGCCGAGGGGAGTATTCACAGACTCTCCCCTCGGCACTGCGCCCCTGCGGAGGAAAAGCCTCGTACTCTGCAGCCGCCGGCCGTTATCAGACAGGAATCAAGTGGATGGTTTAATCTCCGGCGCCAGCTGGGATCGACATTCCCACACCAGATTCGGCGTCGCCTGCCGGTGGATCCTTCACATCCAGTTCCTTCAGCTTGCGCGTGAGGGTATTGCGTCCCCACCCCAGTAAATCGGCGGCATCGCGTTTGCGCCCACCGGTGTGTTTGAGGGCAATTTCGATCAGTGTCCGCTCAAAGGTGGGAACCGCTTCATTGAGAATCTCACGCCGCCCCGCCGCCAGTGCCTGATCCGCCCAGAGGCACAGGGCCTGCCGCCAGTCCGGCAACACCTCCACCGCGGCGCTCTGCTGGCGCAGCTGCTGAGGCAGGTCCTCTATGTGCACCTCGCGACCGGAGGCCATCACTGTGATCCAGTGGCAGGTGTTTTCCAGCTGACGCACATTGCCGGGCCAGTCGAGACCGGAGAGATGGTCTTCGGTTTCCCCAAGCAGAACTTTCGTTTCCACCCCCAGTTCCCTGGCGGCACTCTCGAGGAAATGGCGCGCCAGACGCGGAATATCCTCGCGGCGATCCGCCAGTCGCGGAATCTGTATCCGGATGACATTCAGGCGGTGGAATAGATCCTCGCGGAATTTGTGCTCCTCCACCAGTTTTTCCAGATCCTGGTGGGTAGCGGCAATGATGCGCACGTCCACGGTTACCGGGGTATGGCCCCCGACCCGGTAAAACTCCCCGTCCGCCAGCACCCGCAACAGGCGCGTCTGGGTGTCCGCGGGCATATCGCCGATCTCATCCAGGAACAAGGTACCGCCATCCGCCTGCTCAAAATGGCCCGGGCGCCGGACTGTGGCCCCCGTGAAAGCGCCTTTTTCGTGGCCGAACAATTCCGACTCCATCAGGTCCCTGGGAATTGCGGCCATATTCAGTGCGACAAAGGGCTTGGCACTGCGGGGACTGTGGTTGTGCAGCGCCTGTGCCACCAGTTCTTTTCCAGTACCGGATTCACCGTTGATCAGCACGGTGATATTAGAGTGGGACAAGCGACCAATGGCCCGAAACACTTCCTGCATCGCCGGCGCTTCACCGATAATCGCCTCCCCGCCCAGGGCCCGCTCGCCGGTATCACCACCGGCGGACAGCCCCTCCCGCCCATGGGCGAGTGCGCGGCGGGCAACCGCAACCACCTCGTCCACGTCAAAAGGTTTGGGCAGATACTCGAAGGCACCGCCCTGATAGGCGGCCACGGCACTGTCCAGGTCCGAGTGCGCCGTCATTATGATGATGGGCAGGGTGGGACGCTCCACCTGGAAACGCTGCAACAACCTGAAACCATCGGTGCCCGGCATGCGGATATCACACAACACCGCGTCGGGGGTTTCGCGATAAAAATCGTCCAGAGCGCGATCGCCGCTGTCATAACACCGGGTTTCAATTCCGGCGCGGCCCAGCGCGCGCTCCAACACCCAGCGTATTGATCGGTCGTCGTCAATAATCCACACGCGATTGCTCACAGCCATGGTCACTCCCACCAGTCACTCGTAACCTGACAACCCAACAGGTGATCCCTCATCGATTGGATTGTCGCCCTCAAAAAGCTGCGCAATTTCGCCGCAGCGGTTGCGCCGGTCTCCGCTCGTTGGCGGCGCATCCCAGTGCCGCATTAACCCGGCAATGTATCCAGTTGCCGGGTTAATAATTCCATATCCAGGGGTAGGCAGACCTGAAACACACTCCGCCCAGGGTCGCTGTCGCACTTGATCAGTCCCGCATGCTGATTGATGATGTTCTGTGCAATCGACAGACCCAGCCCGGAACCCTCCGCGCGCCCGGAGATCATGGGATAGAAAATGCGCTCGCGGATTTCCTCTGCAATACCGGGGCCATTGTCTTCAATTTCAATACAACAGATCAGCGGCCAACACCGCTTGCCAATGGTGATCCGGCGCTGTACCCGGGTGCGCAGCACCAGCTCTCCGGCGGCAAGCCCGATACTGTCCCCAATTGCCTCCATCGCATTGCGGCCAATATTCAGCAGCGCCTGAATCAGTTGTTCACGGTCGGCGGGCACCTCCGGTATGGAGGGGTCATAGTCGCGGCGGATGGCCAGCTCTCCACCGCATTCCGCCTCCACCAGGTGGGCCACCCGCTCCAATACTTCATGCACATTGGTGGCTTGCCGGTGGACGGGCCTGTTAGGCCCCAGCAGGTGATCCACCAGGTTTCTCAGCCGGTCGGCCTCGTCGATGATGATCTGGGTGTACTCGGCAAGGCCCGGATCCGGCAACTCTCTGCCCAGTAACTGCGCGGCCCCGCGAATACCACCGAGGGGGTTTTTCACTTCGTGGGCCATGCCCCGGACAAGATTGCGGGTCGTTTCCTGAGCGCTGATCAATGCATCCTCCCGGGCAATGCGCAACAGCCGGTCCATGGGCTGCACCTCCACCAGCAACACCCCCAACTCCACCAGCGGACTTACGGAATAGTCCACGGTGCGCGCCTCCTGGTTGTGCAAATGCCAGCGGGCACGGCGCACCGTGTACTTTTCCCCCTGTATCAGCGCCTCCCGCAGCGCCTGAACGGCCTCGTCGGATTCGCGCACAAGGCTCTCCAGGGGCAGGCCAAAGACCCGCACTCTGGACGCAGCCAGCAGATCCTCGGCGGCGGCGTTCAGATAGCGCAGCCGCAGACACCCATCCAGTACCACTACGGCGGAGTTCAGGTTGTCTAAAAGCTGGCGCAGCTGGGAATCGTCGAGCATAGGAGAATTTCCAGGTCGCGGGCGGACCGCCCCATATGGCCACCCGCGAGTATCACTTTAAATCGAACCACCCCAAGTGCCTTTGCAAGAAACCAACCAAAATGGCGCATAGTGGCTAACGGCGGATTGTTGGGGGGCAGCGCGGCTGTGCCCGGCCACCGAACGCACCATTATGGTGCGTCGGACAAAAAAAATACAGTGCATGGTAGTGGGAGTTGATTGCCACAGCGACCGGCGGCAATCGGTAACGGCTAGCGGGGACCCCAAGCAGCGATTAGCGACCGTCTCTGCGGGATGGCTTCTTGGGCACCAGGCCCGGTGCGGCAGGGGCCTGCGGAGCCGGGGTGGCCTGAGGGGCGCCGAACTCCGGTACCTGGTCACCGGGCCGCTTGACGTAGATCATGATCGTCTGCGAGCGCGCCAGCAACTTGCCTGAGGGGTCCGTGAGCAGTGCCTGGACGCTGTGACTACCGCGCTCCAGCGCGGAGATATCCAGGCTGGTGCCGGAGGAACTGCCGCGCCAACGCTGGCCATCCACCACAGCATAGAAGCGGTGCCCCTGAGGCAGCGGCGGATCAATAGCCACCTGCAGGACAATGAAGCGCTGGCCCGGCGGGATGGTGGCACCGCTGGCGGGGCTCACTATAGTGACATTGACCGGGCCGGAGTATGCCGCGCCCGGATCGCGTTTATCCTTTGGGGAGAGCTTGCGGGTGGGGATGGGTTTCGGCAGGGAGATAGGCTGCACATTGATGGGCCCCAGCTGTACCCGCTCGGATTTACCATCCACAGGCGGGGTATCTGTGAACACCACCTCTCCATTGGGACCGACGGTTTTATAAATAGCCCCAGCTGATGTGTCCCCGCCATCACTCTCATCGAGGCCCGAACCACCGGCCAGCGCGCAACTGCAGGCTGCCGCAAGTAACCACGCGGGAAAAGATGAGAGCTTCTTCATAGACACTCCTCAGTGCGGTAATCGACCATCCCAAGGCCCCTTATTAACCCGGCAATATTGCGTTGCCGGGTTAAAAAAGCCTAGCAGGTTGTTGAAAAACGCTTTTTCAACAACCTGCTAGTTTACCTGCAAAGAAAAAGCCCGTGCCAGACGGCACGGGCTAAGGAAAAGTCTCCGAGATTCCCTAAACGGAGTAGTACATATCGAACTCCACCGGGTGGGTGGTCATGTTCAGGCGCTCTACCTCTTCGCGCTTCAGTTCGATGTAGGCGTCGATGGCATCATCGGTAAACACGCCGCCCTCGGTCAGGAAAGCGCGATCCCGGTCCAGGGCATCCAGCGCCTGCTCCAGGCTGGCAGCAACCGTGGGGAACTCCGCAACTTGCTCCGGTGGCAGATCGTACAGATCCTTGTCCGCCGCATCGCCCGGGTGGATCTTGTTCCTGACACCATCCAGGCCCGCCATCAGCAGCCCGGCGAAGGCCAGGTAGGGGTTGGCGGTGGGATCCGGAAAGCGGGTTTCGATACGCTTGCCTTTTGGCGAGGATACAAACGGAATCCGGATCGAAGCCGAGCGGTTGCGCGCGGAATAGGCCAGGATCACCGGTGCCTCGAAGCCCGGTACCAGGCGCTTGTAGGAATTGGTGGAGGCGTTGCACAGCGCATTGAGGGCGCGCGCATGCTTCACAATGCCGCCGATATAGAACAGGGCTGTTTCCGACAGGCCGGCGTAGGCATCGCCGGCAAACTGGTTCACGCCGTCCTTGCTAAAGGACTGATGTACATGCATGCCGGAGCCATTGTCGCCCACCAGGGGCTTGGGCATAAAGGTGGCGGTCTTGCCGTAGGCATGGGCCACGTTGTGTACGGCGTACTTGAGGATCTGCACTTCGTCCGCCTTCCTGGTCAGGGTGTTGGCGGCAACGCCGATTTCACACTGTCCGGCGGTGCCCACCTCGTGGTGGTGCACCTCTACCCGCAGACCCATTTGCTCCATGGCGGAACACATGGCGGCGCGCACGTCGTGCAGCGAGTCAACCGGCGGCACCGGGAAGTATCCGCCCTTGACGCCCGGGCGGTGCCCGATATTGCCCTCCGCATAGTGGTGACCGGAAGACCAAGCCGCCTCTTCGGAGTTTATCTTGTAGAAGGCGCCGCCCATTTCGGCACCCCAGGTAATGTCGTCGAAGACGAAAAACTCCGGCTCCGGACCGAACAGCACTGTGTCCCCCAGACCCGTGGATTTCAGATACTCCTCGGCCCGCAGCGCGATGGAGCGCGGGTCCCGCTCATAGCCCTGCGCAGTGATCGGATCCACGATGTTGCAGCGGATGATCACTGTGCTTTCATCGGTGAAGGGGTCCAGGAAAGCGGTTTCGTCAACCGGCAGCAGGATCATGTCGGACTCGTTGATACCCTTCCAGCCAGCAATGGAGGAGCCGTCGAACATCTTACCCTCTTCAAAGAAGTCGTCGTTGACTTCCGTCGCGGGGATGGAAACATGCTGCTCCTTGCCCTTGGTATCCGTGAAGCGCAGGTCTACCCACTTAACCTCATTCTCATTAATCAAACCGAGCGTTTTCGCTGACATTACTGTCCTCCGGGTTTTGAAAATTTGTCCGACCGCTACAGCGCTTCGACTGGCGCCGGCTCCGTAACTGTTCTAGTGTGCCTATTCCCTGTGCAGATAAGAGCAAAAAGTGTGCCAAGCTGGGGCGGAGACATAACACCTCTCTAACACCCCCGCCATCACCCACCAGCGCGCAATGATTTGGGCAGAATAGGTGCAAAGTCCACAGGCGACCACCGGCCAGCGCACCAAAATGGCGCTCTTTGTCCCACGGATGCACAAGAAGAGGGCACCGCCCGATTCCACCACTCTGGTTTATAATGGGACGCTTACCCAGTAACCGCGGTATCCGGCCAGACCCCATGCACTTTGTCGTTAAGTTTTTCCCCGAAATCACCATCAAGAGCAACCCGGTGCGCAAACGCATGTCGCGCCAGCTCAAGGACAACCTGCAGCGTTTGCTGCGGCGCCTGGACGACCGCATCCAGGTGCGCAAGGACTGGGAGAAGATCGACGTCATCGCCCCGGAAGCCGTGGCGCACCTGGGCGACCGTATAGAGGCTGTGCTCTCCCACACCCCCGGCATCGCCAACTATTCCCGCGTGCGCCAGTTCCCCCTGGGCGACCTGCAGGATATCTACCGCAAGACCCTCTCGGTGTGGGGCCCGGCCCTGAAAGACAAGACTTTCTGCGTGCGTGTCAAACGCACCGGCCAACACGACTTCAAATCCCTGGACGTGGAGCAGTATGTGGGCGGCGGCCTCAACGTGAACACAGAGGCGGCCGGGGTGAAGCTGCGCAACCCGGATATCACCGTGAAGCTGGAAATTCGCCACGACAAGCTCAACGTGGTGGAAGAGCAGCACCCCGGGCTCGGCGGCTTTCCCCTGGGCACTCAGGACCCGGTGTTATCCCTGATATCGGGCGGCTTCGACTCCACCGTAGCCAGCTACCTGACCATGAAACGCGGTATCCGCACCCATTTCCTGTTTTTCAATCTGGGGGGCCGTCAGCATGAGCTGGGGGTCAAGGAGGTAGCCTACTACCTGTGGAACAAATACGGGGCCTCCCACCGGGTGCGTTTCGTCACAGTACCTTTCGACCAGGTGGTGGCGGAGATTCTGGAGCGGGTGGACGACTCCCATATGGGCGTGATCCTCAAGCGCATGATGCTGCGGGCCGCCAGTGTCATCGCCCGGGAGCTGGAGGTGGACGCCGTGGTAACCGGCGAAGCCATCGCCCAGGTATCCAGCCAGACCCTCAAGAATCTGGCGGTGATCGACAGGGTCACCGACACACTGGTACTGCGACCGCTGGTCACCAGTGACAAATCCGACATCATCAAAACCTCCCGGGCAATTGGCACCGAAGAGTTCACCGCACAGATTCCCGAATATTGTGGCGTTATCTCCATAAAGCCCACCACCCGCGCCAAGATTGAAAAGGTGGAAGCGGAGGAAAACCGTTTCGATTTTGCGATTCTCGACCGCGCCATCGCCAACCGCAACATCCAGAATATCGACCAGGTGATCGAGGAAGTGGACGGTCAGGCGCCGGAAGTGGAGATCCGCTCGGAGCCGGGCGACGCCGTGGTGATCGATATCCGCCACCCGGAGGAAGAGGAACTGGACCCACTGGAGCTGGAGCATCGCCAGGTGCAGGTGATCCCCTTCTACCGCCTCAACCGCAGCTTCGCCCAGTTGGACCCTGAACGGGAATACCTGCTGTATTGCGCACGCGGCGTGATGAGTCGCCTGCACGCCTCCCATCTACTGGACGAGGGCTACCGCAATGTGGGGGTCTACCGACCGGAGAAAAGCGTCCCCGGGTCAGATCGGGAGCAAACCTGAGGTGCCTGCCCACAATCCACGGCGTACCTTCCCCACCACACTATAGGGGATAGGGGTCAGCTGGATTGGCCGTCGCAGTTAACCCCCAGCCGCTTCGCCAATACAGGCTGCAACTTTTCCCCAGGCACAAAACCCCGCAACCAACCAGCGGGCAGGCCGTCGCGGTTGACCAGCAGCATGAAAGGTGTGGCGGGGATGGAGCCCACTTTATCTAACAGTTCGCCACTTATCTGGAAAGCGGGGAAGTTGGGGCGCAGCCTGCGATATTCTGCCAGCAGCGCCCGGCGGGCACCGTTGGTACCCACCGCCAGGGGCTGGAACTGACCGGGGCAACGGGCCAAAAGCCGATTGAGGGCCCTGACCTGACGAAAGCACCAGGGGCACTCGGGTTCAAAGAACACCATCAGCACCGGTAGATCCCGATACTGCGCGAGACTGGCCCGCGCGGGGCCGGCCAGGCTCCTCAACTCCATATCCAGTAACCTAGCTTCACTCGCCACACCCGGGAGAGCGGTCGGGAGCAGCATCAGCGACACCAACAGCGCGCGCACTGTTACAGGCTCCAGTCGAGACCCATGTATATCTCGCGCCCGCGCAGTGGGCCGTAGATATAAGCCACGTCGTAAGCGCCACCGGCGTCCCAGAACAGTGGGGTTTCAGCATCGTTCACCTGGGTGTAATCGGTGATGTTATTGCCACCGACATAGACATTCAGGTTTTCACTAACGTCGTAGCCCACCTTTATGTCCAGGGTCCAGTAGGCCTCCGCCCTCTGGCTCTTCAACGCGCCACCCAGGCGGTTGTAACCCTCATAGCCATAGTCGCGCAGGTTTCGCGCACCTATCCAGCTGGCGCTGGCATACACCATCCAGGGACCACTGCCATAGTCCAGGCTCAAGAGTGCGCGCTGTTCGATGGGGGCAATGGCATAGGACTCTTTGAATACCCGGTCGTAGACGTAGTTTTCCAGCGTGGTACTGACCTTTAGGGTGTCGCTCAGCGTATAGCCGAGACTGATATCGCCGGCGGAGACGACGGCGGTTTCCGCCATTTGCGTCAGCAGCGGTACGCCTCTTTCGGTCTCGCCCAGGGCCGCCAGGTGCTCCACCTCGGTGCGCGCCAGGGACAGGGTGCCATTGAGGCGCTCACCCGCGTAGCTCAACGCGTAGGTGGTGGAGAGGGATTTTTCTAACTCTTCGATGTCGATGGCAAAACCATCGCCGGCATCGAGGATACCGTGGTCCGTCTCAAAGAAAGACAGAGGTGCGCGATAGCCGCGACCCAAAGCCAAACGCGATATCCATTGGTCGCTGTGCAGATAGCGCATATCGATCCGCGGTGCTAGCAGCGTCTCTTCAATCTCAGTACCGGGTTTTTCCTCAGCCACAAAGTCAGCGCTGACCCTGTCGAGGCGCACAGCTACGGATACCTCAAGTTTCTGCGACGCCTGCCAAGTGTCCTGTAGGTAGAGGCCACCGGTGCGATAGTCGAAGCTGTCCTCCACATAGTCGGCGCTCAGGCTACCCGCGATGGAATCGGAGCGCATTGCCTCATCGCGTAAATCCGCACCGAAGGTAAGCGTGTGGGCCCCGTTGAGTATCAGGTTGTTGCGCGAATCCAGGAAAAACAGGCGATCCCTGGCGATATAGTCAAACCCTTCGTAAAAGGAATCCTGTCGGTGTTCAGACCAGGCCAGAGTGACACTGGTATTGAAGTATTCATTAAGCTCCCGCAGCCAGTTGGCGGAGACTTCGGTGCGCTGTGTATCTATCCACTCAGTGGTTTCCCAGGGCTTACCTGTGTACTGGGCCTGGACATCGTCGTTTGCGAATAGGTGTTCGGATTCCACCCCATCGAACCCCCGCAGCACCGCACCGATGGAATAGCCCTGGGGGCCACCGAAGATAGTGGAGTCAGTGTATCCCAGGCGCAGCACCAGATTGTCTCGCTCGCTGAAATCATGGGAGACGCGTCCCACATAACTAGTGTTTTCCTGCAGCGGGGCCTCACTGACACCATTGCCATCATTGTCCATCTGGTGGTGCCTGTCGCCCTGATATACCAGGCTTGTACGGGTGCGATCGTCATCGCTGACATGGCCGCCCATGATACCGACGAAGAAGCTGTCGTTATCCTCCCGGGACGCGTTGACGTTCAGACCGGTTTCCTGCGGCTCCTTGGAGATCACATTGATGGTGCCGCCTATGGCCTCCGGTGCCAGCAGCGAGGCACCGGCACCGCGAGCCACCTCTATGCGCTCCACACCGGTGGTGGCGAGGGCATCCACCGCATAGTAGCCGGCCATCATGGTGTGCAGGGGAATACCATCGGTGAGGATAGTGGAATGCTCGCCGCGCATGCCGTTCAGCATAATGCGCTTGACGCCGCACATGGAACACTCGTTTGAAACCCGCACGCCGGGGGATTTTTCAATGGCCTGGGTGAGGTTGACCGCCTGCATGGCCTTGATCAAGGTTTCATCCACCACTTCGGTTTTCTGGATGGCATTCAACAGGGTACCGGCCTCGTAAAGGCGCTGGCGTACACCCACCACCACTGTTTCTTCCATTTTTTCGTTCGGCGGCACACTAACCGGGGACTCAGAGGCGACACTGGGTTGCAGGGTGGCGGTGAGGATCACTGGCAACAGGGAGCGATAATAAAAAGCCATGGGGGGTTTGAGATCTCCTTTTTTGATATTTTTCTTACCTGCAAATGATAATAGTTTGTATTTGCTATTACAATCAATAAGCCATCGCCCTCTGTGGCCAGGCCGGCCAAGGGCCCGAAACTCCTCCCAATTGCTATATATCCTCACTATAATCGCGCGCTTTGGCCGCGCCACCGGCTCGCTTCCGCCTTTAACGGCGGTCCGGGGCCCGGCCGGGCTTCACCCTCTAGAGGTTCCCCCTGTGATAGACAATCTGCGCAACATCGCGATCATCGCCCACGTCGACCACGGCAAAACCACCCTGGTAGACAGACTGCTGCAACAGTCCGGCACTCTGGACCGCCGCAACGCGGACGCGGAGAGGGTGATGGATTCGAACGACCAGGAGCGCGAGCGGGGTATTACCATCCTGGCCAAGAACACTGCCATCCGCTGGCGCGACTACCGTATCAATATCGTCGACACGCCGGGACATGCCGACTTTGGCGGCGAGGTGGAACGGGTCCTGTCCATGGTGGACTCGGTACTGCTGCTGGTGGATGCCGTGGACGGACCAATGCCTCAGACCCGTTTCGTAACCCAGAAAGCCTTTGAGCAGGGCCTCAATCCCATAGTGGTGATCAACAAAATCGATCGCCCCGGAGCCCGCCCCGACTGGGTCATGGATCAGGTATTCGACCTGTTCGACAGCCTCGGCGCCACGGATGAACAGCTGGATTTTCCGGTCATCTACGCCTCTGCCCTGAACGGCATCGCCGGTCTCGACGATACGGATATGGCGGATGACATGACGCCACTGTTCCAGATGATCGTGGACAAGGTGGCGCCCCCCAGAGTGGACCCCAACGGCGCCTTCCAGATGCAGATCTCCGCCCTGGACTACTCCAGTTATGTGGGCGTTATCGGTGTGGGCCGCATCACCCGCGGAACCCTCAAGCCCAACCAGCCGGTGGTGGTACTGGACCGGGAGGGCGACTCGCGCAAAGCCCGGGTGTTGCAGGTGATGGGTTACCTGGGCCTGGAGCGCACCGAGGTGGAGCAGGCCAGTGCGGGTGACATAGTGTGTATCACCGGTGTGGGCGAGCTGAATATCTCCGACACCCTGTGCGATCCGGACAGGCCAGAGGCGCTGCCCGCCCTGAGTGTGGACGAGCCCACCGTGAGCATGACCTTCCAGGTCAACGACTCCCCCTTTGCCGGCCAGGACGGTAAATTCGTCACCTCGCGCAACATCAAGGAGCGCCTGGACCAGGAATTGATTCACAATGTGGCACTGCGTGTCGAGCAGGGAGACTCTCCGGATAAATTCAAGGTTTCCGGTCGTGGCGAGCTGCATCTTTCCGTTTTAATCGAAAATATGCGCCGTGAAGGATTCGAACTGGGCGTATCCCGCCCGGAAGTAGTGCAGAAGATGGTCGATGGCGAGATCCTCGAACCTTACGAAGAGGTGGTGATCGACCTCGAGGAGCAGCACCAGGGCCCGATCATGGAGGAGCTGGGCCTGCGCAAGGCGGAACTCAAGAATATGGAACCGGATGGCAAGGGCCGGGTGCGCCTGACCTTTATGGTGCCCTCCCGCGGCATGATCGGCTTTCGCAGCCAGTTCCTGACCCTCACCAGTGGCTCCGGCATCATGACCAGCATCTTCGACCACTATGATCCGGTGAAGCAGGGCGAGGTTGCAAAGCGTGTCAACGGCGTATTGGTCTCCATGGTGAAGGGCAAAACCCTCGCCTACGCTCTCTACGCCCTGCAGGACCGCGGCCGCCTGTTTCTGGGTCACGGCGAAGACATCTACGAGGGCCAGATAGTGGGCATTCACTCTCGCGGCAACGACCTGGTGGTGAACCCTACCAAGGCCAAGCAGCTGACCAACATCCGCGCCGCTGGTACAGACGAGGCCCTGACCCTGACTCCCCCTATCCGCCACACCCTGGAACAGGCACTGGAGTTCATTGAGGATGATGAACTGGTGGAGGTCACCCCCAATCATCTGCGCCTGCGCAAGAAGATCCTGCAGGAAAATATGCGCAAGCGGGCGAAGAAATAAGCAAGCCTCCACAGCCGCGGGGACGCAGAGCGGGTGCCGCCGCTCAACCGGCGGTGTAGAAACGCCGCTCAACCCGGCGCCAGTCTCCCAGCGCCGCCGGCGTGTGCAGACAGACGGTGAGCCGCTCGAACTCCGCGCCGGCTTCTTTCAGTGCAGCCAGCGCCTGGTGGGCGGCAACGGGGTGGGGAAAACGGTTGGTACCCGCGCCAAGGGCCGGAAACAATAAAGAGCGCAGGTTTCTCGCCTGCGCCAGCGCCAGCACACTCTCGTAACAGCGGCGCAACAGCGTTATGCCCTGCTCCCCCCACTGATCGCCGCTGCTCCACTGGGGCGTCACTGTATGCAGCAGGAAAGCCACCGGCAGGTCGAAACCGGGGGTCAGGCGGGCCTCGCCCACGCCGCAGGGCGACAGGCCGGCACAGGCAGCCGCCAGTCCGGCGCCGGCACGATCGAAAATCTGTGCCGACAGGCCGCGCCCGCGAATCAGGTGTTTGTGTGCCGGGCATACCAGCGCATCTGCCCCGTGTGTCAGAATATCGCCGCAAATTAGCTGGATGTTGCTCACTGCACCGCAGATTCCCTTTAGGGGGTAGTTTCCCGCTGGCGTGGATTGCCGGCGAACGCTTTGGCACCCCGTTGATTGCACCTATACTGGCTGGCGGCCGTTATCATAACGTCAAACAAAAGCCCCATGGGGTTATAACAGCGCCTTCAGTACCGCTGGGCTGCAATGCCTGGCGGCCCCACGTCCACAGGATGGCGGGGGTGGCGATAAAACGCCGCCGTTTGGCACCACAACGATAAAAATACCACCGCAAGAGGTGACAGAGTGACTGCAATAGGGGTGCAGAGTGTCGGTTAGCGGGCCTTTTTCAAGCGGTGCGGAGAACCCCATCGAAGAGGCGCGGCAACTGGAGTTGCGCCGGCGCATCCAGGCTTCCGGCTATATGCTGATCTTTTCTTTCGCCATCACCGGTGCCATGGGGGTTATAGCACTCACCCGGGGCGAGATAGTGGTCGCAGGCGCCCTGTTCGCCGTGACAACCGTTATTCTCTCCGCCTATTTCACTATCCATCTGGCCGGGTCGAGCCCGAAAACCCCCACCCTGGTCGGCGTACTTTTACTGGTACTGTACTTTTACTTGCTGCTGTCCGGAGGCGTGAATAACAGCGGGCTGATGTGGGCGGTGATGCTGGTGCCCGGCTTTATCAACCTCTATGGCTACAAATTGGGCACCAGTACCCTGGTAGCGGTCGGGGCGGTTACCGTGGCGGTGCTGTTCACACCGGATTTTCCGCTGCTGGCGGCGGACTACGACACCGCCTACCGGGTGCGTTTTATCGCCGTCTTCGGCGCGCTCACCGCGCTCACGGCACTGCTGGACAGCAGCCGTCACCAGACCCAGCAGCTGCTACACCGCCTGACCCGGCAACTGGAACGCAATGCCAATACCGATGCACTCACCGGCCTGCCCAATCGCCGCCAGGCCTATAAGTCCCTGTCGAACATGGAGCGGCGCAACCGGGAACTGTCGGGGCGCTACACGGTACTGATCGGTGATCTGGATAACTTCAAGACCATCAACGACCGCTTCGGCCACCCCTTCGGCGACCGGGTATTGCGGGATGTGGCGGAGATCCTGCGCAGAAACACACGCAAAGGCGACGTCGTAGCCCGTTGGGGCGGGGAGGAATTCCTGGTGCTACTGCCAAACACCAATCTTGGCGGAGGTCGTATTCTGGCGGAAAAACTGCGCGCCAGGGTGGAGGCCCTGAGCAGCAGGTATCCACAGCCGGTTTGTGTATCCATCAGTTTTGGCGTGGCCGAAGGGCACTGCAGCCACTCCACCCACGGCAAACTACTGGCGGCCGCGGACGCGCGGATGTATCGGGCCAAGAAAAGCGGCCGCAACCGCGTTATGGCGACCTGATCCGGGCCGGCGCAACAAAAAAGCCACGGTGAACCGTGGCTTTTTCGCTTCTGGCGGCAAGGCGTGGTCAGAAGACGTACTTTACGCCGAGAGTGGCGGTGCGCGGCCTGTTGGCCCTGGCCCCCTCGGGGCTGCGGCTGATGATCTCCTGCTCGTCCAGCAGGTTGTCGATCTTCACATAGCCATTCAGGCTTTGACTGAAGCTGTAGTGCGCAGCGGCATCCAGGATCCAGAGGGCATCGGTGCGGTCAAACGCGTCCGATCCCGCCCGATTGCAGCGGGTATTCACACACATATCGTCCTGGTAGGCGGCGGTGAGATCCAGCCTCCAGGCGGCACCACTGTCGATACCGGTGGTGATCGCAAATACATTTTCCGGCAGATAGGCCAGATTGTCGCCAGCGAGAATGTCCCTCGCATCACTGGTCTGGCTGATCTCGGCATCCGTGTAGGTATATGTGGCTCGCAACGGCATTATCCAGTTGTTGGCCAGCTCCCACTGATGTTGCAGCGACGCCTCTATACCCAGGATTTCCGCCTCACCCAGGCTGAAGGTACCGCTTTCGGCACCGTCGGGACAGGGGACTGCCACAGAACAATTCTGCACCGTGTTTTCATAGTCACTGAAGAATGCGATGAGTTCGCCACTGACGACGTCGCCATCGAAACGCGTGCCCCATTCATAGTTGGTGGAGAGTTCGGCACCAACGCCATCCCTGGAGCCCGCACCCGGAGGTGCAAACCCCCGGTGCACACCGGCGATCAGGCTCCACTGATCACTGATGCTGTAAACCACACCGAGACCCGGCAGCCACTCGGAAACCTCGTTCGAACGGCTGCTGCCAGCCACTGTGCGGGCCGGGTCATCGTAGCGCTGCTGGCTGGTGCTGACATCCTCGTATCGCAGTACGGCGGTCACTGCCAGCCGCTCTGCCAACTGGATCTCATCATAGATAAACAGGGAATTGGCTTCGGCGTATTCCACCCGGTTGTTGCTGCCGGTGGGCTCCTTGGTCTCCACAAATACCAGCTCGCCATCCACCTGGTTGTGGATTTCCACCGGCTGGAAGCGGTCCACCTCGTCCTCGTGGCGGCGCAGGCCCAGGGTCAGATCGTGACTGAAGCCCCCCGCCGTAAAATTCCAGTCGCCACTGACCTGCAGGCCCTTGGCGGTATAGCTGCGATTATTGTGCTTCAACTCGAAGCCGGGGCTGTCTTCCGAATTGGGATCGTAGATATAGTCGAGACTCCCATCCAGTATCCCCTGGGCATCAGTATCGCCCAGGTTGGCAGACTCCAGCAGATCAAGGGCATTGTCGACCTTGAACCAGTCCCGTTTGAATTTGTTGTAATACGCCTGGGTATGCAGGCTAAAACCCTCACTGAGGGCAATGCTGTGATTCAGCTGCACTGTGCTGTGGCGGTTCTGCATCTCATCCAGGGCGGTGAGGCCGTAGCGGCGGTTGGGGTTGGCGGCAAGATCGGCGTCGGTGAGACCCACGTAGCTCATCCCGGACTTTTCCTCCGAGTACTGCAGCTTGACGTCCAACTGCTGCTGGTACCTGGCGCCGGCATCCGAACGCAGCCGGCCTTTCGCCACATAGTCCTCTAACTGGATATCGGCACTGCCGGCACCATCGATCTCGCGGAAACCGTCCGCATACTGCTGGTGGGTCTCCAGCAGCCAGCCAGTGGTCTCGGTACTATCGCCATAGTAGGCGTGCAGGCGACGCTCCGCATTCTCACCAGCTTCGGCCTGGATCACTCCCGTTGCTGTCGAGGGAATCGGGGTGCTCAACAGATTGACTGCACCGCCCACGGTGAAGGGCCCATACTGCAGTGTCGAGGGCCCCTTGAGCACCTCTATACCCACCATGCGGCCAGCCGTGGGAAAATAGTAGGCTTCCGGCGCCGCATAGGGTGCCGGAGCAATGAGCACACCGTCCTCCATTAGGGAGATCTTGCCGGAGCGTCCACTGCCGGATCCGCGGATACCCAGGTTTGGCCGCAGGCCGTAACCGTCCTCCTCCCGCAGATAGACACCCGGTACTGAACGCACTATGCGATTGATATCGGTGAACTCGAACCTGGCCAGTTCCTCTTCATCAATCAGATGCGCCGAGCCCGGCAAAGTGTCGATATTTTCGGCATCCCCTATCACCGTGACGGCTTCCAGCCTGGTAGGGCCCTGTTCAGCGGCAAGGGATACAGAAGCGGACAGCGCCACAGCCAGCGGCGCCAGGGTGAAACGGTTCATCAATCCTCCAAGGTGGGTCAGTGCGGGTTTTATTTGTGACTTTATATGTTAATGAGAACGATTGCATTTTACCGTTACACTTAGCATAACACCAAGGGTTAGGGGCCAATTAGCCGACATTCTTTTGTTCAGGGACTAGCAGGCTGTTGAAAAAGTGTTTTTCAACAGCCTGCTAGTCCCACACATGGATGAGGCATCGGCTACCGGATCGCCGGATTCATAGATGCGGGGGGCCAGGCGCAGGCGGCCAAAATCGTGAAGGCGGAGAGAGAGGAGCTATAGCGCAGCCTGGGCCCAGCGCCGCCGCTGTTTTGGGGAAGCTGTCCTATCGCAGGTAGCGCGCGGAGAGGCTTTAGCCGGCCAGCTCCGGACGCTTACCCTGAAACCGGCGAAAGTAACGCTTGAATTCCGCCAGGTCGGCCACCTGGTCTCCGGTGGGGTGGAAGGGTGGCCCTATCTCGAAACTGCGCGAACGGTAGTCGATACCGATTGGAATAATGGCCACACCCGCCTGGGCGGCAATGCGGAGGAAGCCGGTCTTCCAATTATTCACCCGCGCGCGGGTGCCCTCGGGTGCCAGGGCGATTACCGTGTGTGGATCCTCCTGCAACTTCGCAGCTGCCTGGCCCACCACACCGGTGGCCACACTGCGGTCTACTGCTATACCTCCCAGCCGGGACAGCAGGGAGCGGAATGGCCAGACAAAAATCGTGTGTTTGCCCAGCCAACTGATACGAACCCCCATCGCCAGAATGGCCGCCATGGCAAACACGAAATCCCAGTTGGAGGTGTGTGGCGCCCCGGCTATCAGGCACGGAGGGTGGGGCGGCAATTGCCCGTGAATCTTCCAACCAAACAGTCGTAAAACACTGCGCCCGACGAATCGGGTTACCGCGTTGCCCATACGGGGCCAGGCGGCCGGTATTGCAGGAACTGATGCAGCCATAAATCTCGCGGCTCTCCACCGGTCGTTTTTATTACTTTTGTCCACGCAAAATACCAGGAGAGCAATTTAGCGCCAAAACCTTTGGCGACTAAATGGCTTCAAGTAGTCACAAGCCGAGAAGTGCCGGGATCAGTAACCGTGCTGCCAGGCCCAATCGCCCAGAATAATTTGCCCGGGGAAATAGGGGGATTCCTCCGTTCCCAATCATAAGTGATGGCGCCGTTATAACCTTTTGTTTGATTCTATTTCACTATTATTATTTTTAAGCCATGGCGCGGCGAAGTAGCATTCCCAGCGTCATCCCCTGGACAGACCGGTAGTAGTCATGGCAGTCAAATGCGATATAGCCCCTGTCGAAACCCGACAGGCGCCTTTTTTTCATCACGGCATGGATCTCGCTTCGCTGAATGAACAGCTGCAGGAAGCCAAACCCAGCGAGGTCATGCGCTTCACCATGGAACATGCCCAAAATCCGGTGGTATTCACCAATTTTCGCCCGCTGGCGGTCGCTTTTTTGCACCTGGTGACACAGGCCAAGCCCGATATTCCGGTAATCTGGGTGGATCATGGCTATAACACACCGGAAACCTACCGGCATGTGGAACGGCTCATCGAAGCCCTCAACCTCAACATAAGGGTTTACGCACCCAAGATGTCCGCCGCCCACTACAATGCGGTTCATGGGGGGATTCCCGCACTGGACACACCGGAACACGATTTCTTTTCACGGACGGTAAAGCTCGAGCCGTTTAACAGGGCTATGCAGGAGCTGCAGCCGGATGTCTGGCTCAACGGCATCCGCCACGACCAG
Source organism: Microbulbifer sp. TYP-18 (assembly GCF_040932045.1). Taxonomy (NCBI): domain Bacteria; kingdom Pseudomonadati; phylum Pseudomonadota; class Gammaproteobacteria; order Cellvibrionales; family Microbulbiferaceae; genus Microbulbifer; species Microbulbifer sp. TYP-18. The sequence goes on along the minus strand of NZ_JBFRBC010000005.1, from coordinate 125,146 downwards.
AACGCCTTTCGCAAGAAGCTCGACATCTTCACCGAGGGCAACCACGGCACCATTCGCGTCGCACCTATGTTTCACCTGAACGAGCTGGACGTGGAAGAGTATGTTTACGAGCACCATTTGCCCGATAACCACATCTATTTCGATCCCACCAAGGGAGAGGAACACCGGGAGTGTGGCCTGCTACTCGAGAAGTGACGCGCCACTATCCTGAACCAAGGGGGTTTGGGCTGCAAATTGGTCTGCGGCTATAGGGCCTGTTGACACTAACGGCCGCCCTCCAGTACCACCCGATAGCGCACTTCGCCACTGGCCAATTTTTCCAGCGCCCTGTTCACCTCACTCATGGGAAACTGCTCCACCACCGGCAGAATCCGGTGGCGCGCCGCGAACTCCAGCATCCGGGCCATGGTATCCGGGCTGCCCACCGGCGAGCCCGAAACCTGGCGCTGGCCGAATATCAGTTGAAAGGCGCTGATATCCAGTGAGTCTGTAGTGGCGCCCACCAGATGCAGTCGCCCCCTGGCCCGCAGGGTGGAGAGATACTGGTTCCAGTCCAGCCTGACGTTGACCGTTGACAGAATCACATCGAAACGCCCGGCGGCCTCCTCCAGTGCAGCTGGGTCGCGGGAATTCAATGTATAGTGAGCGCCCAGATCCATGGCTTCCTTTCGCTTGGATTCGCTGCTGGTAAAGGCGGTGACCTCGCAACCCCAGGCCCGGAGGAACTGCAGCGCCAGGTGCCCCAGCCCTCCGATACCGATCACAGCCACCCGGCTGTCGGGATTCACCGCAAACTGAACCAGTGGATTGAACACGGTAATACCGGCGCAGAACATGGGCCCGGCGGTGGCCAGGTCGATCGAGTCCTGAATTGGCACTACGCTGGTGGCTGCGGCGCGCACCTTATCGGCAAAGCCTCCGTGGTGGCCGATAATGGTCGCCTGCGCCTGGGCACAGAGATTTTGGTCGCCGGAGTTGCAGCAGTGACAGTGGTTGCAATAGCCGCAATGCCAACCCAGGCCCACCGCCTGGCCAACTGCCAGATGGCTAACCTGGGATCCCAACCGACCGATTCTGCCCACCACCTCGTGTCCGGGAACCACCGGGTACTGGGACAGGCCCCAGTCGTCGTTGATGACGCTCAAATCGCTGTGGCACAGACCGCAATAGAGCACATCAATCTCCACCTGGTCCGCGGGCAGTTCGCCTGGATCGTATGTGAAGGGCTTGAGTTCACCACCCGGCTCGAAAGCGGCATAGGCGTTAATCATCATGGACTCCCATTGCTGGCGGCCGATACTGTTGACCCGTCAATCCGGTAGACAGTCCCTCATCGGTCTGAGCGTCGCCGTTGAAACCCTGCGCAATCATGCGGAGGGATTCGCGCAGGGCCCCGCCCGGCGGCGGTATATCCTTGTGCAACGTTAGCCTGGCTGGGACTGATTCGGGCGGCTTGTAGCAAGTCTAGGACCTGCACCGGGGGCCGCCAGCTGCCAGTCACCGGAGCAGGCCAGAGAAAGTCTAACGAATTTTGAAATCCGCCCCCTGTGAATATTTGCCCGCTGGCATCCCTGTGGCAAAGTTCCGGCATTCGAAGTTTTAACCATGAAAATACCGAGGTAACTGTGAGTCTCGTCACCCTGGCCATCCCGTTTTTTCTCCTGGCAGTGTTGGTGGAACTGGCGCTGGACCGCAAATTTGGCTGGGGCCTGTACCGGCTGAACGACGCCATTGGCAGCCTCAGCACCGGGATACTCAGCCGCCTGGCTGGCCTGGTGCGCAAGGGCCTTCTGCTGTTGATTTACATTCCACTGTACGAGCTGCTGACTCCCTACTACCAGGCGGTGGGGTTCAATTGGTCGCTGGACAGTGTCTGGCACCTGCTGCTGGCGGTGGTGGCGTACGACTTTTGCTACTACTGGAAGCACCGCATGGCCCACGAGATCAATATCTTCTGGGCGGACCATCTGGTGCACCATCAGAGCGAGGACTACAACCTCACCACGGCGCTGCGCCAGCCATGCGGCGGACTGCCGATCGGTTGGATTTTCTATATCCCTCTTCTGCTCATCGGCCTGCCGGCGGAACTGCTGGTCACTGCCGGTGCCATCGACCTGATCTACCAGTTCTGGGTGCATACCCAGAAGTTTCCCAAGGTCCGCTGGATGGAGTGGATTTTCGTCACACCCTCCAATCACCGGGTACATCATGCGCAGAACCGGATCTATGTGGACAAAAACTATGGGGGTGTCTTTATCATCTGGGACCGCCTGTTCGGGAGCTACCAGGAAGAGCTGCAACAGGAACCCTGCATTTACGGTGTGCGCAAACCGCTCAACAGCTTCGACCCCTTGGCGGCGAACCTGCAGCACTATAAACGCATGGCCCTGGACGCCTGGCACACCCGCAGCTGGTGGGACAAACTGACCCTCTGGTTCCGCCGTACCGGCTATAGACCCGCTGATGCCGAGGCGGCGATGCCGGTAGCCTCCACCGATCTGGAGCACTTTCGGCGCTTCGACCCAGTACTCAGCCGTGGGCAACGCTACTATGCCCTGGCACAGCACCTGTGTTTTTCCGCCGCGACCCTGCCACTGCTGTGGTATGCGCAGCAGCTCAGGCTGTCGCAACTGTGGCTGGGTGTCGCCCTGCTGGCGCTGGGACTCATAGTCAACGGCCGCATTCTCGACCGATATCCCACCGCTCGCTACTGGGAATTGGCACGGCTTGGTCTGCTGCTCACCCTTTCAGTACTCCTGCCCGGGCCGCTGGCGCCGGCAATCGCCGGCTACTCACTGATCAGTGCACTGACCTGGTGGCGGTTGGCTTTTGTGGGTAAAGCAGATAGAGTCGCCCTGGTTAGCGACTAGCAACATAGAGCGGAACCCGGCTACCGGAAAGTTCTCTGGTGAAGGCGAATGCTCTGCCTGGCGGTCCCGGCCGGTGTCGGCGGCGCGGTAACGCGGCGCCGCAAATCCCAACACTCCCCCCAACCCGGTCGGGACTCGGCCTCGCCACAGCGAGGCAACCGTACGCCCGCCCATTTTCCGCCGCTTCGCGGCTATAATGCCGGCTGAATCACCCAGGCAGGACCCGTTGTGCAGGCAGGAACCCTCTTCACCGTATCGGCACCATCCGGTGCAGGCAAAACCAGTTTGGTCAAGGCACTGGCGGAAGCCGATGACCTGGTCACAGTGTCGGTCTCCCACACTACGCGAAAAAAGCGCCCCGGTGAGCAAGACGGTGTCAACTATCACTTCGTCTCCCGCGCGGAGTTTCTGCGCATGCTGGATGAGAATGCGTTTCTTGAACACGCCCAGGTGTTCGACAACTTCTACGGCACTGCGCGGCATTGGGTGGAGGAGACACTGCGCGACGGCCGCGACGTGGTCCTGGAAATAGACTGGCAGGGAGCCGCCCAGGTGCGGCGCCTCATGCCGGACACTGTGGGCATCTTCATACTGCCGCCCTCTCAGGCGGCGCTGTGCGAACGCCTGACCGGTCGCGGCCAGGACGAGCGCAGCGTGATCGACCGGCGCATGGACCAGGCGATCGATGAAATGTCACATTTTGACGAGGCGGATTACCTGATCGTCAACGATGACTTCAACTCGGCCCTCGCCGACCTGGGTGCAGTAGTGCGCGCCCAGCGCCAGCGGCTGCAGCGCCAGCGACTGCAACACCCCGAGCTGCTGCGGGCGCTACTGCACCGCGGCTGAGGCCGCCCAGTTGATCGATTTACGCACAGCAGTCACTGGGCTACAATAACCGGTCCAGTGGGCGCTTCCCGTCCCCCGAACCCGCCCAGCGCGGCACATTGCAATGGAACCGAAAGTTTATGGCACGTATCACCGTTGAAGATTGCCTCGAACACGTCGACAACCGCTTCGAACTCGTCATAGTGGGCAGCAAGCGCGCCCGCCAAATTGCCTCTGGCGTCAAAGACCCTCTGATTCAGGAGGAGAACGACAAGCCGACGGTGATCGCTCTGCGGGAAATCGAGGAGGGCCTAATCGACGCGGCCATTCTCGACGAGCCGGAAGAGGAACAGTCCCCCATGCAGGCGGTTGCCGCCCCGGTCTATCTATCCGACCAGGACCTGTAACTTTTCTCAACTGAGCGGTTTACCGAGAGAGGCGCGCACGGCTTTGCACACCATCGACAGTCTGGCCCACCGCCTCTCCTCCTACCTGCCACCCGATCAGATCCAAATAGTCCGCCGCGCCTACTTCTATGCTGAGCAGGCCCACGACGGTCAGCAGCGCCGCTCCGGCGAACCCTACATTACCCACCCCCTGGCCGTGGCCACCATCCTCGCCGGCATGCACATGGACCACCAGAGTCTGGCTGCGGCCATGCTGCACGACGTCATCGAGGATACCGGTATTCCAAAGACGGCCCTGGCGGAGCAGTTCGGCGAAGAAGTGGCGGAACTGGTGGACGGCGTCTCCAAGCTGACCCAGTTTGAAACCGACAGCCCGGTGGAGAAACAGGCCGAAAACTTCCAGAAGATGGCCCTGGCCATGGCGCGGGATATCCGCGTGATTCTGGTCAAGCTGGCCGACCGGCTGCACAATATGCGTACCCTGGGCGCCCTGAAACCGGACAAGCGGGTGCGCATCGCCCGCGAGACGCTGGAGATTTACGCACCTATCGCCCACCGCCTGGGTATGAACGATGTCCGCATTGAATTCGAAGACCGGGCTTTTTTCGCCATCTATCCTCTGCGCGCCAGCCGCCTGCGCGCCGCCCTGGTGGCCGCGCGGGGCAATCGCAAGGAGCTGCTGGAAAAAATCCAGAACGCCATTGAGGTACGCCTGCAGCGGGAGGGGATAGACGCCCTGGTGATAGGCCGGGAAAAGCACCTGCACAGTATTTACCAGAAGATGCGCGCCAAGAAGAAGTCGTTCAGGGAAATCATGGACGTCTATGCGTTTCGCATCATCGTCGACAGCGTGGACACCAGCTACCGGGCACTGGGTGTTATGCACAATCTGTACAAGCCGGTGATTTCCGAGTTCAAGGACTATATCGCCATTCCCAAATCCAACGGTTATCAGTCGCTGCACACGGTGCTGCTGGGCATGCACGGGGTGCCCATCGAGGTACAGATCCGCACCAAGGAAATGGACGAAATGGCCAACAGCGGTATCGCCGCACACTGGCTGTACAAGGCCTCCGGCGACGAGGTGGTCAACACCGGCGGCACCAGCCAGGTGCGCGCGCGGCGCTGGGTGCAGGGTTTACTGGAAATGCAACAGCGCGCCGGCGATTCGCTGGAATTCATCGAGAATGTGAAGATAGACCTGTTCCCCGACGAGGTTTACGTCTTCACCCCCAAAGGCGAAATCATCGATCTACCCGCCGGGGCCACGGCGGTGGACTTTGCCTATTCGGTGCATACGGATGTGGGCAACTCCTGTGTGGCGGTGCGCATCAACCAGCGCCTGGCGCCCCTGTCGCAGCCGCTGCAGAGCGGCCAGAAGCTGGAGATACTGACCAGCAAGAATGCCCAGCCCAATCCCAACTGGCTCAATTTTGTGGTCACCGCCAAAGCGCGCAGCGCCATCCGCCACTATCTCAAACACCAGCGCCACCACGACTCCGTTGCGCTGGGACGGCGGCTGCTGCAAAAGGCGCTGGGCAAGTTTGATACCAGCCTGGAGCAACTGGGGGAGTCGCAGCTGCAGCAGGGTCTGCAGGAAACCAAGTGCGCAACTCTGGAGAAGCTGCTGGAGGAAATCGGCCTCGGTAACAAAGTGGCGTTTTCCGCGGCCAAACTGCTGGTACCTGTGGACAGCCGCGAAAGCGAGGCCAGCAACATTTCCTCGCCGCTCACCATCGATGAGCAGGAGGGCATGCTGGTCAGCTTCGCCCGCTGTTGCCGGCCCATTCCCGGCGACACCATCATCGGCCATATCAGCTCCGGCAAGGGGGTGGTGATTCACCGGGACACCTGCCGCAACACCATTGATTTCCGCGAACACCCGGAAAACATCATGGCGGTGAACTGGTCGCCGGACGTGAAAGGGGAGTTTCTCGGCGACGTGCGTGTGGAAGTGGAGTCGGAGCGCGGCATCATCGCCCGGCTCGCCACCCGCATCACCGAAGAGGGGGCAAGTATTGAGCAGATTCACGTGGATGAGAAGGACGCGCACAACAGTGTCATCGCCATGACTCTGGAAGTGAGAAACCGCGTTCATCTGGCCCGGGTGATGAAACGACTGCGCAACCTGCCGGCGGTGATACGTATCGCGCGCCCCTGAGCATTTTGGGGCGAGCACCGCAACAGGCCCCACCCAGACAAAATCACTACATTCGGGGCAATCTCTCTTTCTTGATCTCCCCAACACCGCCCGAACGCGCTATATTGACCCGCTTTCCCTGCCACCAAGCATCGGAGTCAACCATGCCTAATCGCGCTGTGATTAAAACCGACCTGGCACCGGCCGCAATCGGTAGCTACTCGCAAGCCGTTAAAGTGCATAACACCGTCTATCTCTCCGGGCAGATTCCCCTGGACCCCCAGACCATGGAAATGGTATCCAGCGACTTCACCGAGCAGGCGCGCCAGGCGTTTCGCAACCTGGAAGCCGTTTGCGTAGCGGCCAACGGCTCCCTGTCCCGTGTCGTCAAACTCAATCTTTATCTCACCGACCTGAAGAATTTCTCGGCGGTAAATGAAGTTATGAAGGAGTTCTTTGAGGAGCCGTTTCCTGCGCGCGCCGCCGTTGGTGTCAATGAGCTGCCCAAAGGTGCCCTGTTTGAAGTGGAAGGGGTCCTGGTGATCTGACCTGGGGCCACCCTGCTTTGTGCCTCCGAAGCACAATTTATCCCCAGCCCGGATCATCACCGTCTGCAATAGCCGCACTGCCAAAGGCAGGGCAGCTCAGCCAGACACATCTTTTCTGCAGCCTTTACAGTGGCTGTAGCTTTGCCATGGTCACCACCAGCCATTTACTGCCGGCATCGTCAAAATTAACCTGCACCCGCGCGCGCGGGCCATTGCCCTCGAACTGTACCACAGTACCCTCGCCAAACTTGGGGTGCTCCACACGCCCCCCCAGGGCCAGTGGCGGCAGGTCGTCGAAGTCCGGCGGCGGATCGGACAAGCGTCCCACTTTGCCGTAATCCGGATTGAACAGTGGCCTGGAAATCTCGGTTTTCAGCCGCACTTCACAAACCAGGTCCGGCGGTATCTCACCGATAAAACGAGACGGGCTATTGTGGCTTTCGCTGCCGAACAGGCGCCGGTTTTCGGCGTAGGTGATATAGAGCTTCTGCATGGCGCGGGTGATGCCCACGTAACAGAGGCGCCGCTCCTCCTCCATCCGGCCCGGCTCCTGCGCCGACATCTTGTGTGGAAACAGGTTCTCCTCCACCCCGGCCATAAACACCAGGGGGAACTCCAGTCCCTTGGCGGAGTGCAGGGTCATCAGCTGCACCGCATCCTCAAACTCATCCGCCTGCCCCTCTCCCGCATCCAGCGCCGCACTGTCCAGAAACTGGTCCAGCAGCGGGCGCTCCTCGTCATTTTCCGCCAGGTCCAGGCCATCGAATGCCCGGCAGGCACTGATCAGTTCCTGCAGGTTTTCCACACGGGTCTGGCCTTTCTCCCCCTTTTCCCTGCGGTGAAAATCCAGCAGGCCGCTGGTTTCGATCACATCCTCGGCGATGGCATCGAGGGACTTGTCTTGCGCATTGGCCGCCAACTGATTGATCAGATCGAGGAATGCCTGCAGGGCGCCAGCGGCGCGGGCCGCCAGCAGGCGCTGCTGCAACATCAGGTTGGCGGCCCGCCAGAGGGAGCAGCCCTGCTCGCGGGCAGAGGCGCGCACCATTTCCACGGTGCGCACACCGATACCCCGGGTAGGTGTGTTTACCACCCGCTCGAAAGCCGTATCGTCGTCGCGATTGGCGATCAGGCGCAGGTAGGACAGCGCATTCTTGATTTCCATACGATCATAGAATCGTTGGCCGCCATAGATGCGGTAGGGCATCTGCTCCCGCAGCAGCGCCTCTTCCAGTACCCGCGACTGGGCATTGGAACGGTAGAGAATGGCGATGCTATCGCGGCGGTGGCCAGCCCCCAGCCAATCGTTGATATGCTCGACGATAAAACGCGCTTCGTCCTGTTCGTTATAGGCGGCGTAAACCGCGATAGGCTCACCGTCCTCCCCCCGGGTCCAAAGCTCCTTGCCCAGGCGGCCGGCGTTGTGTTCTATAACCGCGTTGGCGGCCTTGAGGATGGTACCGGTGGACCGGTAATTCTGCTCCAGGCGCACCGTCTGCACATCGCGCAGATCCCTGCCAAAGTGCTGGATATTCTCGATCTTGGCACCGCGCCAGCCATAGATGGACTGGTCGTCGTCACCCACGGCGGTGATATGGCACTGGTCCCCGGCCAGCAACCGCAGCCAGGCGTACTGGATGGTGTTGGTATCCTGAAATTCATCCACCAGGATAAACGGAAAGCGGCGCCGGTAGTGGGCCAGTACCGCATCGTTGTTCAGCCACAATTCGTGGGCGCGCAGCAACAACTCGCCGAAATCCACCAGTCCCCCACGCTGACAGGCCTCCTCATAGGCAATGTAGATATCCACCATGGTCCGCAGCCAGGGATCTGCGCCGGGCTGGATATACTGCGGGCGCCGTCCCTCATCCTTCTGCGTACCTATCCACCACTGGGTCTCCCGCGGCGGCCACTTCTTTTCGTCCAGACCCAGGCCGTCCTGTACCCGTTTGATCAGTCGCAGCTGGTCGTCGGAATCCAGGATCTGGAAATTCTGCGGCAGCTTTGCCTCCTGCCAGTGGGCTTTCAACAAGCGGTGCGCCAGACCGTGAAAAGTCCCCACCCACATGCCAAAAGTGTTCACCCCCAACAGTTCTTCGATGCGCGCGCGCATTTCCCGCGCCGCCTTATTGGTAAAGGTGACCGCCAGCAAGGAGAAAGGCGAGGCGCCCTCTACTTGCATCAGCCAGGCGATACGGTGCACCAGCACACGGGTTTTGCCGGACCCGGCACCGGCCAATACCAGCTGGTTGCCGGGCGGGGCCGCCACCGCCTCGCGCTGGGCGTCGTTGAGAGGGCCGAGAATCTGAGATACGTCCATGGGCGGCGATTGTAACAGAGCCCGCAGCGGATACCTGTGCAAATAAACAGGTAACTCTCACTGCCGGCTCAATCCTGGAAGCTTCGTCTCCCGCCGCCCGCCCAGGGCCTGGCACCACGGCTCGCCAGCCGGGTTGGCAGCAGCTACACTGCGCCGTCAGGAGTTCAGAAGGAAGTATCGTGAAACCGGCAGAAGTCACGCAGAAAATCAGTGAACAGCTGTCCTCCATGCGCAAATCGGAACGCAAGGTGGCGGAGTACATCCTCGCCAACCCCAATGAAATCATCCATATGCGCATCGTGGACCTGGCCACCGAGGCCCAGGTGAGCGAACCCACCGTAGTGCGGTTCTGCCGCGCAGTGGGCTGCTCCGGATTTCAGGAGTTCAAGCTGAACCTGGCCCAGCAGCTGGCATCCAGCCCCAGTTTCGGCCAGATAGCGGTGACCGAGACCGACACCATCGCTGAGTACAAGCGCAAGGTGTTTGATTCCACCGTCGACACCCTGCTCAATGTGCGTGACACCCTGGACAATCGCGCACTGGAGGCCGCAGTGGCCGCAATCGCAGCCACCAAGCGGGTGGAGTTCTTCGGATTCGGCGCCTCCGGGGCGGTGGCGGCGGATGCCCAGCACAAGTTCTTCCGCCTGCAACTGGCCACAGCGGCTTACTCGGACCACCATATGCAGAATATGTCCGCCATGTCGATGGAACCGGGCGACGTGGTGATCGCGATTTCCCAGAGCGGCCGCACCAGGGCCCTGCTGCACTCCATCGAAATGGTCAAACAACAGGGGGGCACGGTCATCGGTCTGGCACCCAGTGGCTCGCCGGTAGCGGTGCGATCCTCTATTCCCCTGGAAGTGGACGTGGAAGAGGACATAGAAATCTATACCCCTCTGTCATCACGCATCGCCCACCTGGTAGTGATAGACACCCTCGCCATTGGCGTCGCCCAGCGCAAGGGCACCCAGCTGCAGGACCACCTGATGAAGCTGAAGCGGGGCCTGCACACGCTGCGCGAGGAAAATTAAACCGCCACCAGCGCCCGGGCACCGACGGGCTACTTTACTCCGGGCAAAAATCGTGCCACAATACCTGCCATTCGCGCCTTGCCGCGAATATCCCTCCGTCCGGCGCGGTTCAGTCCACGTCTGCTGCCGCCTTTATTTCCAGGCCACCGAGTTTTATGTCGCCGTTTGCTGAGAAACATGCACCCCCCTGGCTGGCATCCTACCTGGCGGTGCTGGTGGCACTTACGCCCTTCGCAATAGATACCTATCTGCCGGCGATTCCACTTATGGCCTCGGTTCTCGGCACCGAGGTGGAGCAAGTCCAGCATTCAATCTCCAGTTATCTATTGGGCTTCGCGCTCGGCCAGCTGTTGGGCGGCCCCCTGTCGGATCGCTGGGGGCGCCGCACTGTAGGCACTATCGGGCTGGGTATTTTTTTCCTCAGCACACTGGCGATACTATTCGTCACCCAGGTAAATCAGCTGGTCGCCCTGCGCCTGGTGCAGGCTGTTGGCGGCGGCTTTGCAACCGTTATCTGCGCCGCCATAGTGCGGGATCTATACAGCGGCCGCGACGCCGCTAAGGTGATCTCCATCATCAGCACCATGATATTGATGGCGCCACTACTGGCACCGGTGATCGGTTCGGTACTGCTGACCTTCAGCGGCTGGCAGAGTATCTTCGTGTTTCTGCTTCTGTATGCCACCGCCATGATCCTGGTGGTGCGACAACTGGTGCCGGAAACCGTGTCCCCCTTTCTCCGCGCCAGGCGACAGAGGAAACCCATTGCAGAGCTGGTGCGCAGCTACGGGCGGGTGCTGAGCAACCGGCGGGCACTGGGTTTTCTCGGCGCCCAGGCGTTTGTCAGCAGCTCCATGTTTATCTACGTAACCACCGCCCCTTTCGTGTTTATGGAGTATTTTGAAGTGTCTGCGGGTCACTTCCCGCTGTTCTTTGGCAGCTGTGTTGCGGCACTGATTGTGATGGTGCAGATCAATATCCGTCTGCTGAAGTTCTTTGCCCCGCGGCGGATACTGTTGGCGGGTATCTTCCTGCAACTGCTGGGCTGTGGCCTGTTGCTGCTGGGAACCCTGACCGGTGCCAGGGAGATAGCTCTGTGGATGGTTCCACTGGTGCTGGTGGTGGCCTGTATCGGCATAACCGCGCCCAACGCGGCCGCCTGCTATCTGGAATTCTTCCCCAAGATCAGCGGCAGTGCCAACGCCCTCTATGGCGCCAGCCTGTTTATCGCCGGCGGGCTGTTGGGTGGGGTCGCCAACCGGTTACATACGGGTACCCTGGTACCCATTGCCGCCACTATGTTCGCCTGCGCCACGGTGGCACTGGGACTGGCCCTGTTCGTCGCCCGGACGCGTGAACCCATAGTAGTGGCGGACCCCAAGGCAGGCACCTCGCTGGCGGCTCACTCCGACTGAGCGGGAAGCAGTCCCTCGGCCCGGAGCGCCTCCATGACCGCCGGGCGCTCCCCTACCCGCTCCTGCAGGGCACGCAACCGCGGCCAACCCTCAGTATCTATGTGCAGCCGGTCGAGCCAGTTGGTCACCGTAAATAAATAAGCGTCCGCGGCGGTAAAGTTTCCATCCAGCAGATACTCGCCGGACAACTGGCTTTCGATATAGGTGAATCGCTCGTTCAGCCTTTCCAGCGCGGTGCGTTTTTCCTCTTCGGAGCCATTCCAGAACAGTGGCAGGAAGGACTTGTGGACTTCTGTGGAGAGGTAGTTCAACCAGGCCTGCAGTTCGTAGCGCGCCCGGCTCCCGGCGGGCGGGGCCAGGCCGCTGTCGGGCTTCAGGTCGGCGAGAAACTGCATGACGGCGGGCCCCTCGGTCAGCACCTCGCCGTCGTCGAAGCGCAGCGCCGGCACATAGCCTTTCGGGTTGACTTCAAGAAAGCTGCCCCCCTCCTCTGTTTGCTTGCTGCGCAGGTCCACCCTGCACAGATCGAGGTCTATTCCCGCTTCACAGGCAACGATATGGGGCGCCAGGGAACACGCGCCAGGGGCATAGTAGAGTTTCATCGGCGTTATCCTCCAAACAAATCAGTAACCTTCACTGGTGACGGTCGAGGCATTGACCCTTTGGCGGGAGCCCGCAGGTGTGCCGACCGGTTCGCGATGACATCAGCCGCGCCGGTGGGGCGCCGAGTAATCCAGTTCCGGGCCTTTGGGCACTATACCCGTTGGGTTAATGGTGGCATGACTGGCGTAATAATGGGTCTTGATATGGTGGAAATCCACCGTTTCGGCAATACCGGGCCACTGGTAGAGTTCGCGCACATAGCCCCACAGATTCGGGTAGTCGGCCAGGCGCTGCTTGTTGCATTTAAAGTGACCGTGGTAGACGGGGTCAAAACGGACCAGGGTGGTGAACAGCCGCCAGTCCGCCTCGGTGACACTGTCCCCGCACAGGTAGCGGTTGTCCGCCAACCGGCGTTCCAACTGTTCCAGCGTGCTGAACAGCCGCCCATAGGCTTCGTCGTAGGCCTGTTGTGTGGTGGCGAAACCGGTCCGGTAAACACCGTTGTTGACATTGTCGTAGACGACCGCATTGGTCGCTTCAATTTCGCCGCGCAGATCCTGCGGATAATAGTCATCCCCATTGCCGCTCAGCCCGTTGAAGGCCTCGTTGAACATGCGGATGATTTCCGAGGACTCATTGCTGACAATGCACTGACCCTGCTTGTCCCACAGTACCGGCACGGTTACCCGGCCACTGTAATCGGCTTGGTTGCGGGTGTAGATCTGATACAGATAAGCGGACCCGAACAGCTGGTCCCCGCTACTGCCCTCCTCTTCCGCAAAGGTCCAGCCATGTTCCAGCATGTAAGGGCTCACCACCGAGACACCGACCAGATCCTCCAGGCCCTTGAGCTGGCGAAAGATCAGTGTGCGATGCGCCCAGGGACAGGCCAGTGACACATACAGGTGGTAGCGGTCCCGCTCGGCGGCAAAACCGCCTCTGCCGCTGGGTCCGGCACTGCCATCGGCGGTGATCCAGTTGCGCAGCTGCGCCGCTTCGCGCACGAATTCCCCCCCGCTAGTGCCGGTGTCATACCAGCGGTCCTGCCATTCACCATTGACCAGTAAGCCCATCTCCACCTCCAGTTATGTTGAAGCGATGACCCAGGGGCACAAAATTGACCGGCGCACGAAGCCCGCGGACTATGCATCCGCGCAAGTCCACGGCAGGGTGTGTCCGTGGTTTGTTACTTGTCGCGGCTGAACAGCTGGTCCAGGCTGTAGCCCCCGGCACCGGAGCAGGCCAGTATCAGGAATCCACCGGCGATAGCGAGATTCTTCATAAAGGCGATCATCTGCATCTGGTCGTCCGGCACATAGTGAAACAGCGCGGCGCTCAGCAGACAGAAGGCGGCCAGCAGCAGGGATACCCAGCGGGTGAAAAAGCCGCACAGAATCGCCAGCCCCCCGCCCAGTTCCACCAGGATCACCAGCGGCAGCAATATGCCCGGTACACCTGCGGATTCCATGTAGGCCTGGGTGCCGGCATAGCCGCCGATTTTGGCCCAGCCCGACAAAATGAAAATCAGGGAAATCAGCACCCGGCCGATCAATTTAGAGACATCGCACAAAACGGGGTTATTCATCGCTTGGTCCTCGCACAGAAAAAACAGCCAGTTAGTGAATGCCAGCCCAGGGCGGGCAGTTTAGTTTTGCTCAGTGAGAAAAAAACTGCATTTTTTCGCAAATACCTTTCGATTTTCGCCGACGGATTACGCCATGCTGCCCAAGCCCCGGCGCAGTGTGTCGATGAGAAAGCTGGCCGCGGGCCCGATTTTGTCACTGTCCGCGAAGACGAGATACACAGTGACATCGCGCCCCCAGGACTCCTCGGTGGGCAGCGGCAGCAGGAGATCCGCAGACAGTGAGTCGCGAATGCGGGTCTCCGGCAGCCAGGCGAAGCCCAGGCCGCGCTCGATCAGTTCGACTGAGGTTTGCACGTTGGTGACAGTGATACGCTGGTCGGAACCCAGCCAGCCGGCGTCCTGACGATTCCTGCTGGCGGAGTCCCGCAGCACTATCTGCCGGCTGGACTTCAAATCCTTGCGCGTCACCGGCCGACCCAGGTGATGCAGGGGGTGGTCCGGGTGCGCCACCGGTAGAAAGCGTACCTTTGTCACAGGTTCCCCCACAAAGCCCTGGGGTATCCACGCCGACAGTATAAAATCGGCCTGCTGCTGCAACAGCAATTCCTCCGCCCCCGACAACACCGTCTCGCGCAGCTCCAGCCGCGTATGGGGGAAACGGGAAGCGAATTGCTCCACGGCATCAAACAAACAGTCGTAATCGAAGATCACGTCCACCGCCAGCGTCAACAGCGCCTCTTCGCCACTGGCCAGGCTGCTGGCAACGGCCTCCAGGGATTCCGCCTCGCTCAGCAGACCGCCGGCGCGCGCCAGCAGAATGCGCCCCGCATCGGTGAGTTCCGCCTTGCGGCCGCGGACTTCCAACAGCGCTATCCCCAGGCTTTGCTGCAGCTTGTGCACGGCGTGATTGATGGAAGACTGGCTCTTGTGTACCGCCTCTGCGGCCTGGGAAAAACCCCCGTACTGCACCACCGACTGAAACATTCGCCACTGCTCCAGCGTCACTTTCGCCATTTCACACCCCTCTCGCCCGCATCCGTAACCCGGTGCGTATCGACCTCAACACGCAACTACCGGGTCAGGACATTATATAGCGCGATTGATCAAATAAATCGAACATAAGCTCGCTTTTTTTGCAGTTTTTTATCTATTTGATCGGCCTATACTGGGTCAGTAATCGTTCTCAGAGGTATCTATGCAGACTAAAGAACGCGGCCCCGAAGTGCGTCCGCTGGTGCACAGTCTGGCCAGCCGGGCTTCGGCGGATGGCGCCGGGGTGAAGATCCAGCGGGTGGACGGCTTTCAGGACCCGGCGTTCAGCCCCTTCCTGATGCTCGACGAGATCCGCTCGGAGCAGGCGGACGACTATATCGCCGGCTTTCCGCCGCACCCTCACCGCGGTATTGAAACCCTCACCTATTTACTCAAGGGCGAATTTGAGCACCGGGACCACCTGGGCAATCGAGGCAAGGTGTCGGCGGGGGGAGCCCAGTGGATGCGCGCCGGGCGCGGAATTATTCACTCCGAGATGCCCTCAGTGGCAGAGGGCGGCATGCACGGCTTCCAGCTTTGGATCAATATGGCCGCCGCCCACAAGATGGACAGCCCGAAGTGGCGCGACATCCAGGCCGAGGAGATTCCCCAACTGCCACTAGACCAGCAGGGTTCCCTGGCCCGCCTGATTGCGGGCCACTGGACCATTGGGGGAAGGGCCCACAGTGGAGCCCTGCAGGAGTCGGCAGCGGTTGCCGACTTTCGCCTGAGCCCCGGCGCTACGATCCGCCTGCCGTTGCCGTCCGCACACAATGCCATGGTGTTCGTATATCAGGGTGCCCTTGAAACCGGGCTCGGCACCGTCAAAGGCAGCAATATGCTCTTGTATGGAGAGGGCCAGGCACTACAATTGCGTGCCGGTGACAAGGGGGCGGGGCTGCTGGTGCTGCACGGCCGACCGCTGCGGGAGCCAGTGGTGCACTATGGCCCCTTCGTGATGAACAGCCGCGAGGAAATCGAGCAGGCTCTGCGCGACTACCACGACGGCACCCTCACCGACTGACCGCCCGCCGGCCCGCCCATACGCGGTCCGGCCCGCATGCCGTCCAAACCCGATCAGCGCGAGGTACACCTACGGGATGGAAGTCTATTACACCTTTTGTTTTCTCGCGGCTATCTCGGTCTTTCTCGGATTTCTCAACCAGTACGTACTGCGGGCGCAAAGTACCATCGCCATCACCGCCGGCGCCCTGGCGCTGTCGCTGCTGGTGACCGGGATGGGCAAACTGGGCCTGGTTGAACTCCACACCTGGGCCGACCAGTTGCTGCCACTGATGAACCTGAAAGACCTGCTGCTCAAGGGTATGCTGGGTTTTCTGCTGTTTGCGGGCAGCCTGCATATCGACCTGCACATGCTGCGCAACCAGCGTCTGGAGATCAGTTTGCTGGTCATAGCGGGCACACTGATTTCCACCCTAGTGGTGGGGGCGCTGCTGTACCTGTTCCTGCAGTGGGTCGGCCTGCCGGTGGGCCTGGTGTACTGCCTGCTGTTTGGCGCCCTGATTTCACCCACTGACCCCATTGCGGTACTGGCCATTCTGAAAAACCTGAAGGCACCTGAGCAGATAGCGATTCAGGTGGAGGGGGAGTCGCTGTTCAACGACGGCTTCGGCCTGGTGATTTTCACCGTTATTTACGCACTGGCCTTTGGGGGTGAGGAGCCCACGGTGTCGGCCGTGGCGCAGTTGTTCGCCGTAGAGGCCGTGGGCGGCGTGCTCATGGGGCTGTTTATCGGCACCCTGTTCCACTTACTGATTTGCGCCACCGATGATCACAGCCTCGAGCTGCTGTTGACGCTGGTCATTCCCACAGCGGGTTTTTCTTTGGCCAACCTGCTGGGGGTGTCCGGCGCCCTGGCGATGGTGGTGAGCGGCATCATCATCGGCAACTTCACCCGCGAGCGGGGCTTTTCCCGGATGAGTCAACGCGAGCTGGATAACTTCTGGAGTATCACCGAGGACTTTCTCAACGGCTTGTTGTTTTTACTGGTGGGGCTCTTTCTCATCACGATCAACCTCAACCCCTTCGATTACATATTGATCCTGGTGGCGATCGTGATCGTTCTCCTGGGTCGGACCGCCGCCGTCAGTATCCCCTTCACTCTGCTCAAGTGCCGCCGCAAGTACCATCCCTACAGTGAGCGCATCCTTATCTGGGGCGGCCTGCGCGGCGGCCTGGCGCTGGCTCTGGCGCTGGCGATTCCCGAGGGTTATGCGTATATCGAAGGCCAGGATGTGCGCCACCTGTGGGTGGTGATGACCTACGGCGTGGTACTCTTCTCCATCGTTGTACAGGGCTCCACCATTGCTCCTCTTATTCGCCGCAGCAGCGCCATCGTCGAACCGGAACAGAGTGCTGAAGGGGCAAAACAAACAAAAACGCGGTCATAATTCCAAAACCCATCGGCAGACAGCATGGAACACAGCGGATTTCTGATAGAGGCGGTGATCTATCTCTCAGCGGCGGTCATAGCGGTGCCCCTGGCCACCCGGCTGGGTCTGGGTTCGGTACTGGGTTATCTGCTGGCGGGAGTGGTCATAGGGCCCTTTGGGCTGAGCCTGGTGGGCGACACCAGCGAGGAAATGCATATCGCCGAATTCGGCGTGGCGCTGATGCTGTTTTTGATCGGTCTCGAACTGCAGCCGCGCAAACTGTGGCAGATGCGCGGCGCCATTCTCGGTACCGGCAGTGCGCAGTTGCTGGCCACTGCGGCGGTCATCGCCGCACTGGCAATACTTCTGTTCGGACAGGACTGGCGCAGTGCCACCGCCGTAGGCATGATCCTGGCGTTATCTTCAACCGCTATTGTCCTGCAGTCACTCAGTGAAAAGAAACTGCTGCGCACCGAGGGTGGCCGTGGCGCCTTTGCGGTGTTGCTCTTTCAGGATATAGCGGTCATCCCCATTTTGGCCCTGCTGCCCCTGCTGGCCGTCAGCGGTGTCGCCACCGACCACCACGGCCTCTCCGGCTGGCGCTATGCGATGGCTCTGGTGGGTATCATGGCGGCATTTGCGCTGGGTGGCCGTTACTTACTGGGCCCGGTACTGCGCCTGATCGCCGGCAGTCAGTTGCGGGAGATGTTCACGGCTATCTCACTGCTGATCGTGGTGGGCTCCGCTGCCGCCATGAGCTGGCTCGATCTGTCGCCGGCGCTCGGCACCTTTCTCGCCGGCGTCACTCTGGCGGAAAGCGAATTCCGCCACGAACTGGAAGCGGACATAGAGCCGTTCAAAGGCCTTTTGCTGGGCCTGTTTTTTATCGCGGTCGGCGCCAACGTGAACTTTCTTCTGATGGCGGCCTATCCAATGCTGCTGTTGGTGTTGGTGGTGATGCTGGTGGCGGTAAAGTTTGCCGTACTCTACTCGCTGGCACGGGTGACGGGGATGACCCGGGGCGAGGACTGGCTGTTCGCCCTGGCACTGGCCCAGGCGGGGGAGTTCGGCTTTGTACTGGTGTCCTTCGCGGCGCAGAACAATGTCATAGACAGCACCAGTGGCAATCTGCTGATCGCGGTTATCGCTCTGTCCATGGCCATCACCCCCATTTTGCTGCTGATCTACGAGCAGGCCATTCAGCCCCGTCACCAAAGACCCGACGGTGACAAAGAGCCCGGAGACGAAACGCCGCCGCAGGGAGATTCACCGGTAATTATTATCGGCTACGGCCGCTTTGGTCAGATCGCCGGCCGCCTGCTGAATGCCTGTGGTTTCAACACCACCCTGCTGGAGCGCAATGCCTCCCAGCTGGATCTGGTGCGCCGCTACGGGATCAAGGCCTACTATGGCGACGCCTCGCGCAGCGATCTGCTGCGGGCCGCCGGTGCAAAAAACGCCAGGCTGGCAATCCTTACTCTGAGCGACCAGGCGGCATCACTGGAGATTGTCGCGCAATTGCGCCGGCACTTTCCCCATCTGACCATCCTGGCCCGGGCCCGCAACCGCATGCACCAATATGCGCTGATGGAGGCCGGGGTCCAATACATCTTTCGCGAAACCGTGGACTCCGCCATTGCCATCGGCGAGAAGGCATTGGAACTCCTGGGCCTGAGCAAGTGGCAGGCGCGTCGGGCGGCGCGCAAGTTCAAACAACACGATCAGCAAATGCTAGAGTCCCTGTTCCCCTATTGGCGCGATGAATCACGCCTACCGGCACGCACCCGGGTCTATCGGGAGCAGCTTTTGCAGGCGCTGCGCGAGGACCGGCGCGACAAGGATCTGCACCTGGATCACTACTGGGATCAGTCGCCACCCGCTGACAAAGATGCGAAGCCGGGAACCTAACCCGGTTTTTTGACTCCACCGGCGCGGGAATAAACTTGTACTGCCTCAACTTTTAGTGTCGACGAAGCTTTCGGTATAGTGTGGAACCCACCCGGTAAAATGCCGTACGCTTCCTAGCAGGTTGTTGAAAAAGGCATCCTGCCTTTTTCAACACACGAAAAGCGAAAAATGTGATTTTCACTTTTCTCCCAAAATCAACGACTTAGGCGTCGCCAATTTTGCCGGAACATCCATATTCCGGTAGCAGGCATCGAAATTCTTCGAATTTCAACAGCCTGCTAGCTGTACCCTAAAAGTTGCAGGCGTTAGCGGTTTGCCCGCGTTCCGGATAGTGACATCCCCATTGTCCGGGTTTTCTGTCAATGCCAAAATCCAGGTGCCCGATAAATTAACCAGGAAAAGGAAAGAATAATGAACCAGGAATTGGTTTTTTATACCAACCCCCAGTCCCGCGGCTGTATCGCGCGCTGGATGCTGGAGGAGGTGGGCGCGCCCTACAAAACTGAGGTGTTGGCCTACGACACAGAGATGAAATCCCCCGGGTATCTGGCTATCAACCCGATGGGTAAGGTGCCGGCGATAGTCCACAATGGCAATGTGATCACCGAGACAGCGGCCATCTGCGCCTACCTGGCGGATGTATTTCCCGAAGCCGGGCTGCTGCCGCAAACTGTGGAGGAAAAAGCGAATTACTACCGCTGGCTTTTCTTTGCCGCCGGGCCGCTGGAGTCGGCGTTGACCAACCGGAAGGTATTCGACGGAGAGCCGGCGGTAGAAAAGCAAAGGATGCTGGGTTATGGCACCTGTGCGCATGCCCTGGACACTCTGTCACTGGCGGTGAAAGCCAACCCCTATATTGCCGGTGACCGGTTTACCGCAGCCGATGTCTATTTAGGCTCCCATATCGGTTGGGGTATGCAGTTCGGCACAATGGAAAAGCGCGACGAGTTTGTGGAGTATTTTGCGCGGCTGGAGGAACGTCCGGCGCTGAAACGGGCGATGCAACTGGACGCTGAACTGGTGAAGGAAACCAGCGAGGCCTGATTTCGTTTTTGCCCCATAAAAAAGGCCGGCAATAAAAAGTTGCCGGCCTTTTTTTATCAGCTTGGTATGCGACCCGAACCTCCCTGTTCGGGACAGCAGGCTGTTAGTGCACCCAGTGGTGGCGCTCCATTTTTTTCTGAATTGCCTCCGCGGTTGGCGCCGGCATGGCGCTGATAGGCAACCGCTCGTGAAAGAACGCCAGCCGCTCGCCAGCATCCACTTCGTTCATGGTTTCCGCCTCGAACACGCGGCCGTTGATCACCGTGTAACTAATGTTTTCTGACAGCCGCAGGTTGTCCAGCGGATTGCCATCCACCACGATCAGATCCGCCAGTTTGCCCTTCTCGATACTGCCGATATCGCCGTCCATACCCAGGTAGCGGGCGCCGTCGATGGTACCGGCGCGGAAGGCCTCCCAGGGGGTGAAGCCGCCCTGCTCCATCATCCACATTTCCCAGTGGGCACCCAGGCCCTCGCGCTGCCCGTGGGCGCCGATATGGACGGTAACGCCCTGGTCCCGCAACTGCTTGGCCTGGCGGGCCACATTGAAGTGGTTATAGTGACCGTCCGGCGCCGTGGGGCGGCGGATGGAGCGCGGATTGACGATAAAATCCGGAGTAAAGCGGGTCAGGCGCTGGTTTTTCCACACCTCGGTGCGGTCATACCAGTACTCCTCTCCCCAGAGCCCGCCATAGGCCACCACAAAGGTGGGCGTATAGCCCACCCGGGTTTGACCCCACAACTGCTCCACGTCGCTATAGACATGGGCGATGGGCAGGGAGTGCTCTATGCCCGTGTGTCCGTCCACCACCATATTCATATTGTGCTGGTACTTACCACCACCCTCAGGCACTACCATGATGCCGGCCTCGCGGGCCGCCTGCAGCACCTGCTGGCGCTGGTCCCGGCGGGGCTGGTTGTAGCTCTTCACCGAGATAGCACCCATTTCCTTGAGGCGGTTCACGTGGAACTGGGCATCTTCCAGCGAGTTGATCTTGGCTTTGTAGCCGGGGCCCTTGGCGCCATAGAGAATGGTGCCGGTGGAGAAGATGCGCGGCCCGGTAATCAGGCCCGCCTTCTGCATCTCCGCGGCGGAGAAGATCTCACTGCTGTCATTGGAGGGGTCGTGGATGGTGGTTACCCCGAAAGCCAGACTGGAGAAGAGGTTCCAGTTCTGCTGCGGGATAATCTCCTCGCGTCCCTGGGCGCCGTGGGCATGGGCATCGATCAGTCCTGGCAGTACGGTTCTGCCGGTGGCGTCGATACGTTTCGCCGCCGCGGGAATTTCCACTTCAGCGGCGGGGCCCACCGCGACAATACGGTTGCCGCGGAACAGCACAACGCCGTTTTCGATAATTTCGCGGGTGTTTTCCGCATCGCGCATGGTGACAACAGTACCGCCGGTGAGGGCGACCAGGCCGGCGCGGTTGTCGAACGGCTGCACAAAGCCCAGGTCGATGCCCTCGGACACCGGTTCCGGCAGCTCCTCCGGGGCACCGGCCACAAAGCCAAAGGCATCCTTCAACTGGCGCTCAAACAGCTTGGGGCCGTGGGCCCAGCCCAGGGTGTCACTATCGGCGGACCAGTGCAGGTTTTCACCGGCGCGCTTGGACACCTTGGTGACTTTAACGGCCTTGCTGTCTGGACCTATCACCTCGGACTTGCCCGTGTGCATAAAGGGAGCCACAAAGGCTTTGAAGTCCTGGGTAAAGGCCACCCACTTGCCGTCGGGTGAGAGGCGGAAGGAGGTAATTTCAGTACCGTGCAGATGCTCGCGCTCGTCCTTGCCCTCCAGGTTGGTGCTCTTCAACACACGCTTGCCGCCGTTGGCGCGCACATATTCAGAGAAATAAATGCGCTCGTCACTGGCGCCGAAGTGAGGCTCATAGCCGGACTGCACCACCCTGCGCTGCCAGTCGCCACCCGCATCCGCCAGGTAGATTCCCGGCTCCAGGGAATACTCCGGGCTGAGCAGATAACCACCGGTAAAACGGCGGTACACCACCGTATCGCCGCTGGGGGAGAAAGTCGGCTCCACATACAGTCCCGGCTGGCTGGTGACGTTCCTGCCGCGGCCATTGCGGGCCGAAACCACCCGTACATGGCCGAGTTTTTCGTCGTCCCAGGTCACATAGGTGATCTCGCGGCCGTCGCGGGACCAGCTGGGGTAGAATTCGAAGTGATCATTCTGGCGGGTCAACCGGCGGCGCTCACCGCTGTCGATATCCTGGATGTAGATCCTGCCCAGAGCCTGGAACGCCACCTGCTTGCCGTCAGGGGATTTCTGCGCCCAACGAATCATCTTCACATCAAAGGTCTCCGGGGCCACTTCCACCGGGAAGCGCACCGCGTCGGCCACCTGCTTCTCCACTTTCACATGGGCCACAATGGGCTCCACGGAGTCGCCGTCCGCGGCGATACGCAGGAATTTGCCGCCGGTCCAGACAACCAGGGAGTCTCCGTCCGGCATCCAGTCATACTGCACATAGTTGCCGTGGGAGCCGAAGATTTCCTGCAGATCCCGCTCCAGGCCCGCGTAAACCGGGGTCTCCAGGCCAGTGTTGAGGTCCTTCAGGAAAAGTGCCGTCCGGTTGTTCTGGCGGCGGATAAAGGCCAGCTTGCTGCCGTCCGGGGATGGCACCGGCGCCACAGCCCCGCCGGGACCGGCAACGAAGGTCTCCTCTTCGCCCTTCTGCAGGTCATAGCGGTTGATGGCGAAGATTTGCTGGGTGGAATTCTTGTTGTACTCCCACACGGTGCCAGGAGTGGTGTCGATGGCGTAGTAGACGTAGCGCCCGTCCGGGGAAAAAGCCGGATCGGCGATATTCTTCTGCGCGATTTCGCCACCGATACGCTCTTTTAACTGGCGCCCTTCACCGCCGCCGAAGTGATACATCCAGATTTCACCGGCGGGAATACTGCGCCCGGACATAAAGCCCTTGCGCGCCACCAAATACTGGCCGTCGGGGCTCCAGTTGGGCGAGTGCAGCAGGTTTTCCTTTTCCGTGGTCAACTGGCGCAGATTCTCGCCATTTCGATCCATCAACCAGATATTGTCGGCGCCGTCCCGGTCGCTGATAAAAACGATGTTATCGCCGTCGGGGCTGAAGCGCGGCTGCATATTCCAGGCGATTTCATTGGTCAGGGCCACGGCCTCGCCACCAACCACCGGCATTGTGTAGATATCGCCGAGCATATCGAACAGGATGGTCTTCCCGTCCGGGCTGATATCCAGGTTGCTCCAGGTGACCTCGCGGGTGTCCAGTTGGATGGGGTTGAATGGATAGGACGGCTTGTTCACTTCCCAGGTCTCGCCCTTTTGTTCCTCCCGTTTTTCAGTCTCCTCTGCGGCCCCCAGCGGCAGGCTGAGCACCAGTGCCGCCAGCCCCAGCAGTGTGTGGCCAAATCGGCTCTGCTTGATAGTCGTCATCAATGGTTTCCTTGTGCCGCGTTTTACGCGCCAACAGTTGTTAGTGTTTCTGTGCAACAGTGGATTTGCGCCGGTTAAACTAACGGGATTGGTGAGTACTGGCAATCCGCTTGCGTCGAACCGCCGGCTGCCGTGATGAACCGGGAGGCCGCTTGAGTTCACGGAAGTGAATCGCCACAATGCCCGCACCCAACCCTCCTCAACCCGAGTTTCAGGCTGAATATGACCATCGATGTAGTGATTCTCGCCGCCGGCAAAGGCTCCCGTATGCGCTCCGACCTGCCCAAGGTGCTCCACCCTATCGGGGGTGTGCCCATGCTGGCACGGGTCATAGGGACGGCCCGGCAACTGGGGGAAGTGGACATCACGGTAGTGATTGGACACGGCGCCGAGCAGGTGCGGGAGGGCTTTTCTGACAGCGGTGTGCGGTTTGTGGAACAGGCCCAGCAATTGGGTACCGGCCACGCCGTGGCCCAGGCGATCCCCCACTTCCGCAGCGGCGCCACGGTTCTGGTGCTCTACGGCGACGTGCCACTGGTGAAGTCAGGCACCCTGCAGTCCCTGTTGTCGGCGGCGGACAGGGGACCCGCGCTGCTGTCGGTGGAAATGGCCAACCCCGCCGGTTACGGGCGCATAGTGCGCGATGACGCCGGGCGGGTGCTGGCGATCGTGGAAGAGAAGGACGCAGATGCGGATACCCTGGCCATTCGCGAGGTGAACACCGGTATCCTGGCGGCCCCGGCGGAGCTGCTGTCGCGCTGGCTGCCCGAGCTGTCCTGTGACAATGCCCAGGGTGAGTACTATCTGACCGACATTATCGCCCGCTCCGTCAGCGAGGAAATCCCCGTGACCGGCGTGCGCGCCAGCGATGCCCTGGAGGTGGCCGGCGTCAACAGCCGCGCCCAGCAGGCCCAAATGGAACGCGCCCTGCAGCAGGCCAATGCCGTGGCGCTGATGAATGCCGGCGTCACCCTGCTGGACCCGGCGCGAATCGATATCCGCGGTGATCTCCAGTGTGGTACCGATGTGTCCATCGATATCAACTGCATCTTCGAGGGCGCTGTCACCCTGGGCAAGGGTGTACAGATAGGCCCCAACTGTCTGCTGAGGAACTGCCGCCTGGGAGACGCTACCCGCGTGGAGGCCAACACCATCATCGAGGATGCCGATGTGGGGGAGGCCTGCACCCTGGGGCCCTTCGCCCGTTTGCGCCCCGGCACCCAGCTGGCAGCCGGCGCCAAGGTGGGCAACTTTGTGGAGACCAAAAAGGCCAGGGTGGGTGCCGGCAGCAAGATCAATCACCTCTCCTATGTAGGCGATGCGGTGATCGGCGAGGCGGTGAACATCGGTGCCGGCACCATCACCTGCAATTACGACGGTGTGAATAAGTCACTCACCGAAATCGGTGACGGCGCCTTTATCGGTTCCAATACCGCGCTGGTGGCGCCCGTTAAAGTGGGAGATGGCGCCACAGTGGGCGCCGGCTCCACCATCACCCGCGAAGTGGGCAGCGAGGAGCTGGCGGTGGCGCGCGGCCGCCAGCGCAATGTCTCCGGCTGGCAGAGGCCCGTCAAAAAGACCTGATCCCGGCCATAGGGAAGGCGGCGGATCTAACGCCGCTCCTCCGCCACTGCCCCAGCGTGCCGCGAAAACCGTCGCAAAGAAAAAAATCCGGCAGCTAAACCCTCTTTACGCAACCGTTCACCCGCCACCCTTCCAGTACACTGTCGCATCGGAAAACAAGGAGTGGTCCGATGCACAAACCAAAAATGCAATTGGTTGCCTCGTTCGATATCGCCCGGCTGCAATATCTGGATGCGCGCGGCCAGGCCACCCAGCCACTGCCGGGCTTCGCCACCCCCGACACTCTGCAGGCACTGTACCGGCAGATGGCGCTGGCGCGACTGGTGGATGACCGGGCGGTAAAGCTGCAGCGCACCGGCCAGCTGGGCACCTACCCCTCCACCCTGGGCCAGGAGGCAATAGGTGTTGGCGTCGGGGGCGCACTGCGCACAGAGGATATCTATTGCCCCTACTATCGCGAAACCGGGGCACTGCTGGAAAGAGGGGTGGAGATAGAGGAAATCCTCGCTATCTGGGGCGGGGACGAACGGGGACAGGGTTTTCGCCACGCGCCGCGGGACCTGCCGCTCTGCGTACCCATCGCCACCCAACTGCTCCACGCCGCCGGCATCGCCTTCGCGCTGAAATACCAACATCAAAGACTGGACGAACCCGCGCGGGTAGCCGTGTCCTGCGCCGGTGAAGGCGCCACCTCCAAAGGCGATTTTTACGAAGCACTCAATCTGCTCGGGGTCTGGCAGCTGCCCGCCGTCTTCGTGATCAACAACAACCAGTGGGCCATCTCGGTGCCGCGCCACCGCCAGACCGCCACCCCCACCATCGCCCAGAAAGCCGTGGCAGCGGGTATTTCCGCACTCCAGGTGGACGGCAACGACGTGATCGCCGTGCGCTCGGCGGTGGCCGACGCAGTGGCGCGGGCCAGGGGCGGCAAGGGGCCCACCCTGATCGAAGCCACCAGTTACCGGCTGTGTGACCACACCACCGCCGACGACGCGCGGCGTTACCGGCCGGAACAGGAGCTACACGAAGCGGAGCAGAGTGAGCCGCTGGTCCGGTTGGGCACCTACCTGCGCGGCACCGGCGACTGGAGCGATGAGCTGGAGGGCGAGCTGCAGCGTGAACTGGCGGAGGTCTGCGAGCGGGCACTGCACAACTATGCCGAACGGCCCCGGGAAAGCGCCACCGCCATGTTCGACCACCTGTACGCGGAACTCCCCGAAGCCCTGATAGAGCAGTATGAAGAGCTGCGCAACGAGGAGGCAGCCCCATGACAGCAATCACCCTGGTGGAGGGGGTCACCCAGGCACTCGCCCACGAGCTCCGCAGAGACCCTCGGGTAGTGGTTTTCGGTCAGGATGTGGGCGCCAATGGTGGGGTGTTTCGTGCCACTGAAGGCCTGCAAAAGACCTTCGGCGAAGAGCGGGTCAGAGACACACCGCTGGCGGAAACCATGATCGCGGGCATCGCCGTGGGAATGGCCGTACAGGGGTTGCGGCCGGTGGCGGAATTTCAGTTCATGGGTTTTATATACCCGGGCCTGGATCATATCCTCAGCCACGCCACCCGGCTCCGCAACCGCACCCGCGGGCGCCTCTCCTGCCCGGTGGTCTATCGCGCGCCCTATGGGGGTGGTATCCACGCCCCGGAGCACCACTCGGAAAGTACCGAGGCCATTTTCACCCATGTGCCCGGCCTGCGGGTCGTGGTGCCCTCCTCCCCCGCGCGGGCCTACGGCCTGCTGCTGGCATCGATTCGCGACCCGGACCCGGTGCTGTTTCTGGAACCCAAGCGCATCTACCGGGCCGCGCGGCAGGAGGTTCCGGACAGTGGTGAGCCCCTGCCCCTGGACCGGGCCTTCGTGCTGCGCGAGGGCAGTGACATCACCCTGATCGCCTGGGGTGCGGCGCTGCGGGAGACGCTCGAAGTGGCTGAAGAACTGGCCGGCGAGGGCGTGGAGGCAGAGGTGATCGACCCCGCTACTCTAAAACCTCTCGATATCCATACCATTATCGACTCGCTGGAAAAGACCGGGCGCTGCGTGGTGGTGCACGAAGCCGCCCGCTTTGGCGGCCTGGGTGCGGAAATTGCCGCGCAGATCGGCGAGTACGCCTTCGACCTGCTCAAGGCACCGGTGCAGCGGGTCACCGGATACGACACGGTGATGCCCTATTACCAGCTGGAGAATCAATATCTCCCCGACCAATCGCGGATCCTGCGGGGGGTTCGCGCGGCACTGGAGTATCCAAGATGAAAATATTCACCCTCCCGGACCTGGGCGAGGGGCTGCCCGACGCGGTAATTCGCGAGTGGCACGTCGGCCAAGGGGACCAGATAGCCGCCCACCAGACACTGGTCAGCGTCGAGACCGCCAAGGCGCTGGTGGAAGTACCCTCCCCCTGGGGCGGAATCGTAGAAAAGCTGTTCGCCGCCGCCGGGGAAACTGTCGACGTGGGCCGGCCCCTGGTGGGATTTGCCCAGGCCGCACAGCAAACTTCCGCTGACAACTCCGATTCCGGAACCGTGGTGGGTCGAATCCAGCAGAGCCGCGAACTACTGGGTGCCGAGCCGGTACCCATCCGCGCAACCCGGCACAGGGCCACACCCGCGGTGCGCGCACTGGCGCGGCGTTTGGGCGTCTCGCTGGCAGAGCTCAATCCCTCGGCCGCACGCCTGACCGCCGCCGAGGTGCGGGCCGCAGCACCGCAAGGGGCTGCGGCAGCGGATGCAGCCCCGACAGCCGGTGGCTCCGCCGCAAACACCTCCCCGGCCCGCCGCGCCATGGCCCTCGCCATGAGCCGCAGTCGCGACCAGGTGGCACAGATGACCTTGTGTGACGAGGTCAATATCTCCAGCTGGTGGCGCAGGGAAAACGCCACACTGCGCCTGATCCGGGCCGTACAGGCAGCTGTGGAGGCAGAGCCCAACATGAATGCCACCTACGAGGCGGGCGAGCTGCTTGTCAAAGGCACGCTCAATATCGGCCTGGCGGTGGACGCGCCGAAAGGGCTCTATGTGCCGGTGCTGCGGGACGTGGCGGCGCAGTCTGACGAGGCGCTGCTGGAGGGCATCGAGAACTACAAGGCCCAGGCGCAATCCGGCAGCATCAGGCAGGAGGATCTGCGCGATGCCAGCCTGCTGCTATCCAACTTCGGCAGCCTCGCCGGCCGCTTTGCCACCCCCGTGGTGATGCCGCCCACCGTCGCCATTGTCGCCGCCGGCCGCGCCTATCAATCGGTGGTGGCAGTCGGCGAGCAGGCTGCGGTGCGGCCGGCCCTGCCCCTGTCCGTCAGCGCCGACCACCGCGCCATCACCGGTGGCGAGCTGGCGCGTTTCCTCAAGGCACTGGTTGATGCCCTGGGGTCCGGTCCCGAACAGGGAAGCCCGGGTCGTAAATCGGGCGGGTAACCGCTCGGTTTGCTGCAGCGGCTTCGGGGGCCTGCGTCGCAGGCCCGGGTCCGGGAAAGCCAACGGAGACTTTTTCAACAACCTGCAAAGGAGTGACGCCGGACTGGTCATTGAAGTTTCAGTTTGCTATTCTAAAGTTTCGAAATGAAACCTAAATTGCAACTGCCAGTCCCCATGTCCAAGCGCAATACCGCCCAACGCCGCCACCAGATTCTCGCCATGTTGCAGGAAACCGGTGAAGTCAGCGTGGAACAGTGCGCGCGCAAGTTCGGTATTTCAGAAGTTACGATCCGCAAGGACCTCACCGCCATGGAGCACCACGGCCTGCTATTGCGCCGCCACGGTGGGGCCATACCCCTGCCCAGGGAACTGGTGACCGAGGAGGCCCCCTCGGAAATCAAGCGTGCCATCGGCCGGGCCGCCGCCGCCTTGATACCCGATCATCACCGTATCGCCATCGATTATGGGCGCACCACCGCGGCCATGATCCCGGAACTCAACCACAAGCGGGGGCTGGTAGTGATGACCAACTCACTGCATGTGGCCAATGCCCTGCGGGAGCTGGAGCAGGAACCCACGCTGCTGATGACCGGTGGCACCTGGGATCCCCACTTCGAGGCATTTCAGGGTGGTGTGGCGGAACAGGTACTGCGCGGCTATGACTTTGACCGGGCTTTTATCGGCGCCGACGGCATAGACCTGGAGCGGGGCACCTGCACATTCAACGAACAGATGGGCCTGTCCCGGGTCATGGCTGAAGTGGCCCGCGAAGTGGTGGTGCTGGCGGAGTCCAGCAAGGTGGGCCGGCGCATCCCCAATCTGGAGCTGCCCTGGAGCCGGGTGGATATCCTGGTGACCGATGACGGCATCCAGCCAGAGGCCCGGGCGCAGATTGAAAAGCTCGGCATCCGGGTAGTCTGCGCCGAAGCGAATACTCACTCACACTAAAACACAAACCCCCGGAAGCCATACCGGGCGAGATGACAGAAGAGGTCTGCTATGTGCGGAATTGTCGGAGCGCTGGCGCAGCGCAATGTGACTGGAATCCTACTGGAGGGGCTGCGCCGTCTCGAATACCGGGGCTACGACTCCGCCGGTGTGTGTCTGCGGGATGACAGCGGCCAGCTGCAGCTGCGGAAGAGCCAGGGCAAGGTGGCGGATTTGGAAGCCAAACTGCAAACGGCCCCCGCCGAGGGCCGCCAGGGTATCGCCCATACCCGCTGGGCCACCCACGGCACACCCTCCGATGAAAACGCCCATCCCCATATATCCGGGCATATCGCCCTGGTGCACAACGGCATTATCGAAAACCATCAGCAGTTGCGCGCCGACCTCCAGGGCCGGGGCTACCAATTTGACTCCGACACCGACACCGAAGTGATCGTCCACCTGATCCACTCCCTCACCAGCGAGGGCCACAGCCTGGTGGATGCCCTCGGCAGGGCCACAGGGATACTGGAGGGAACTTATGCCCTGGCCGTAGTCAGCCGCGAGGAACCGGAAGTGCTGGCCTGTGCCCGCTCCGGCAGCCCCCTGGTGCTTGGGGTTGGTATAGAGGAAAACTTTATCGCCTCCGACCCCATGGCGCTGCGCCAGGTGACCGACCGCTTTATCTTCCTCGAAGAGGGCGATGTTGCGGAGGTGTGCCGCAGCGGTATCGCCGTGCGCAATGCCCGGGGGGAAGAGGTAAGTCGCCCGGTGCACAAGCTGGATGGCGGTCACGATGCCGCCGACAAAGGCGCTTACCGGCACTTTATGCGGAAGGAGATTTTCGAGCAGCCGCAAGTGGTACAGGCCACCCTGGCGGGGCGCATTGGCGACCACAGTGTGCTGCCGCAAGCGCTCGGCACCCGCGCACAGGAGATACTGGCAGAAGTGCGACAGGTACAGATTGTCGCCTGTGGCACCAGCTACCATGCGGGAATGGTGGCCCGCTACTGGCTGGAGGACTGGGCCGGGATTCCCTGCTCCGTCGAAGTGGCCAGTGAGATCCGCTACCGTAATACCGCCGTGCAACCCGGAACCCTGTTCGTAACCATTTCCCAGTCCGGCGAAACCGCGGACACACTGGCCGCCCTGCGCCAGGCCGGTACCCTGGGCTACCTGGCCACCCTGGCCATCTGCAATGTCCCCAACAGCTCCCTGGTGCGGGAGTCCGAACTTTCCCTGATGACCGAGGCGGGCCCCGAAATCGGTGTCGCCTCCACCAAGGCCTTCACCACTCAGTTAGTTGCGCTGCAGTTGTTCTGTATTGCCCTGGCCAAAATCAACGGCCTTTCCAGCG
Source organism: Microbulbifer sp. TYP-18 (assembly GCF_040932045.1). Taxonomy (NCBI): domain Bacteria; kingdom Pseudomonadati; phylum Pseudomonadota; class Gammaproteobacteria; order Cellvibrionales; family Microbulbiferaceae; genus Microbulbifer; species Microbulbifer sp. TYP-18. The sequence continues at coordinate 94,319 of NZ_JBFRBC010000005.1, read as the reverse complement.
AGCGGGAAGCCGAACTGGTGGGCGCCCTGCGCCAGCTGCCGCACCTGATGGAGGAATTTACCCGTCTGGACAAAACCGTGCAGCACACCAGCGAGGCCTTTGCGGAAAAGAACCACGCACTCTTCCTGGGCCGGGGGGTCGAATTCCCCATCGCCCTGGAAGGCGCGCTGAAACTCAAGGAAATCTCCTATATCCACGCCGAGGCCTACCCCGCCGGGGAACTGAAACACGGCCCACTGGCGCTGGTGGATGCGGATATGCCGGTGATTGTTGTGGCACCAAATAACGACCTACTGGAAAAACTAAAATCCAACCTGCAGGAAGTGCGCGCCCGGGGCGGTCAGCTGTTCGTATTCGCCAGTCCCAATGCCGGCTTCACCAGTGAGCCCGGCGTCACTGTGATCGAGGTACCGGATGCGCCCGCAAGCCTGGCACCCATTTTGTACACAGTGCCCCTGCAACTGCTCAGCTATCATGTGGCACTACTGAAGGGAACCGATGTGGACCAGCCCAGGAATCTGGCTAAGTCCGTTACCGTGGAATAATTCCTACACAGTTACAATAGAGCCTGGCTAGCGACTATTAACCTAGCAGCTTATTTAGGTGCCGGGTTAATAGTAAGCGAGACTGTCAGCCGATCCTCTAGGTTGGTGATCCCTCAAGTTTATATAATTATCTGATTTCTTAAAATTTCTTTCTAAAATAACGTAGAATAGCCTCCGAAAGAGCAGTCAGAATAATAGTGACCAACGCAACCAACCTAAGAATGTGGTGCATCACAAACGTAAACGACTAGGGAAATAAAATGATCAGCATACTTAAAAAAATGTTAAAGAAAGGATTGAAATTACCTCTCCAATTTGTGAGGAGACACAACTTAAAAAGGGCTTTAACTCACCTCACCTTACATCACAACCTTAAATTAAAAGCGATAGGGGCCGCCATTCAAGAGTCTTTAGCCCATAATCTTTCTTCTGAAGAAAAGCAAGCCATTTCTTTGATTGAAAAAAGACGAAATTTTCTGCTTAATTCGGATAAAAAAATTGCTGTAGTTGACTATGGGGCAGGCTCGCCAAATTCGAACAGAACAAAGAAGGAAATGGAGATAGGAGTGCAATCAACAGCACTAGTATCCGAAATCACTGCGGCGAGTAAACCTCAATTCTGGGCAACTATTCTTTTCAAGATGATACGCAAACTGGAACCGTTAGCTTGTGTAGAGCTTGGCTCCTGCGTTGGAATTTCAGCCTCTTATCAAGCTTCCGCTCTAAAGATTAATGGTAAAGGATACATTATTACACTTGAAGGCTCAGATGAGATAGCCAATATTGCAAAGGATACCTTTGAAACCTTTGGGATCAAGAATGCATCTGTTGTGACAGGCCCTTTTCACGAAACCCTTAGCGGTGTTTTTGAAACATCCAAACCTATCGACTTCTTTTTCAATGATGGTCATCATGATCATGATGCAGTTATCCGATACTTTAACCAGGTAATGCCCTATCTATCAGATGCAGCAGTCATTATTTTTGACGATATCTCTTGGTCATCAGGAATGAGAAAAGCTTGGATGGAAATAGAAAACAATGAACGGGTTTCAGCGTCAATTGACCTTAACACTATGGGTATAGCCTTAATTGACAAGACCATGAATACTAAAGAGAGGTTTAAGCTGCCATTGTAAGCAATGGGCAACGAGGGCATTCAAAATTTTGGGTTGTTTTAATTGGGATACTGATGCTCCTTGTTCCGAAGTACAACCCTGGTTTTTAGAACTGCCGCACTCTTGCTAGGTAGCGTGGTTGGTTTGCTATGCTATACATTTTATGCAGTTAGCATAGCAGTATATAAACTAAGTAGCATCGGGTCAGGGATTATCCTTAACAAAGCTAAGTACTACCGCCAGTAAAATTAGTTAGACCCACAGCCAGCCGTCCTAGCCAGGTATAAAATGACTACAAGGTGTCAAATATGGGACTCTTAATGAAAATAGGTAGTAATCGAGCGATAAAGAAAATTGCTAAGAGGCTCCCGCCATTTTTAGTAACATCCTATGGTTACTCCGAAACCTATACACCTGGCCAAGTGGGCACGGCTGTTGAAAATACAGGCTGCTCCTCTGACTATATTGATCATGCTTATGCGATGTTCTGCGATAAGGCATCCTTCAATGAAGTATCATCCGGCAATTATGAAGCACTACACCAAGAAGTAGCGGATCTTTGCTTTAGCGGCAATGCCAGCTTTGGGTTCTCCGACGCAACAGCCTTCTCTGGTGATGTTGGTGCAGGTGATTGTGGCGGAGGCGGTGGAGACTAAACATTTAACCGATGTAGGCAATTGACATGGGGTGTTAATAATAAACAAAGTACTGGTTGCAATGGTTTTATTCTTGCAGTTACGATTTATAGGCTTTCGCCTTAACTTTCGCTCAGATAAGCAAGCGGTGTAATTGGATAAAGCCGCCATCCCGGCATACTCCAGCCAGGTTTGCCCAGCCGCTGGCTGAGCAGGGCGGCCTACACTAGGCATCGGTGGACCGATGATTTAGAAATCATATGAATAAACTATGAAATACATTCTATCAATTGCATTGTTTTTCGCCTGTTCAGTCACCAGTGCTGAATCACTTACAACAGATACCTATCGAGTCGATATTGACCCATGCAAAGAAGGCGAAGTGACCTGTGAACCCAGGCTTTTTATAATCACCGAGCTAGCAACCGGGGATAAGTCTAGATATCTTGGAACAAATGTATTCGCAATAGGTACAGATGGTAAAACCCCGTATCACCATCAAGGTTATGAAGTCGGGGCCTATGATGGAAAATACTTACTGTATCTTGATGGTAAATTAGAGTTTTTAAATAAATCAGGTGAGTTAGTGATATCTGGGAGCGGCAGCTGAACAGATTAGAATCACATAACAAACAAAGGCAGTCGGACAAACTTCCCGCCGTTTTTCGAGATTAGCATTGGATAATTCGCTTTGAGTTGGAGTTTAAAATTTATAAATAAGAATAAAGAACCTACGAAAAAACGCCGTGGTGGAATCGGAATCGGCGCCGCCATTGGTGTTGCTGTAGGAACTGCCTACGGAGCTTCATCTGGCGATTTGGCCCAAAGTATTGCGCTGTCTATTGCATTCGGAGTAGCAGTGGGGGCGTTTTTTGATTTCACATAGAACAGAAATCGGCCGCCAAACGAGAAATGAAATAACTTGCTCGTCATATAAGTAAACGCTATACAAAACATGAATCTGGTGAGCGGCCGAATTCTATAGTTCATATGGGAAGGATATGGGATACATATATCTGGCAATTGCAATTATCGCTGAAGTTGTAGCAACCAGCGCGCTCAAAGCGTCTGATGAGTTCACAAAGCCAACCCCAAGTATTATCGTAATCGTTGGCTACGGTGTTGCTTTCTATTTTTTGTCTCTGGTTTTGAAAACCATCCCCGTTGGCGTGGCCTATGCAATATGGTCGGGTCTGGGTATTGTTTTGATTTCCCTGGTAGGATTAGTTACTTTCGGTCAAAAATTGGATTTCGCCGCTGTCATAGGGAGTTTGCTGATTATCGGCGGTGTGGTTGTTATGAATGTATTTTCAAATACAGTTGGACATTAAACATAATGATTGACTTAAGTTGAGTTTAACCATAAAAGCGTGGCTTCTATGAAACATCCAAAAAAACGTCTTGTCTGCTGAACAGTAATCGCTATCCTGCATGGTTTTTCTGTTCACAAGAGAGGCACAGAATACTAAAAGTTAAAACTGAGATCTCTACATGTACCCAGAACTAATTAACAAAAAAATGCCTCTAAATGTGATTTCTACGGAGTATTTTCACAGCTTATAGAAATTCTCAGGTTCCAATTGTGAGCCGCAAGCCCATAGCAACAATAGTAATCTCTAACCTTAGTATTTCTTTTATTGGCATTTTATTTATGGAATAACAAATTTTAATTTTGCTAAACGGGGAAAATTATGAAAATCAATTTGATACATAATAGCCTAATTGCAAGTATTACTTTATTCTGTATTGCCAGCATTGCTGAAAGTGGCAGTAAGAGCGCGCCAGAGATATCGGAATTTGACGTCAACAACTTATCCTATTCTTTCGAGCAAACACTACCGGATTTGGATAACGCCTATATAGATTCAAACCCATCCGCTACTACGGATGGTATTACGGTTGGCGGGTTGTTATCTGGTGGTAACAGCAGAGATTCCATTATTGCACTTGCTCGTGAGCTAGGGCGTGATAAACATGGGGATTATGATAGCCTGCTCATTTCACATAAAGACAAACTGGTTTTTGAATCGTATTACAAGAAAGGTCGCCTGAACCTCCCTCACTTCCAAGCGTCAGTCACCAAGTCCTACCTGTCAATAGCTATTGGTCGAGCCGTCCAATTGGGGTATCTCACTATGGCGGACCTGGACAAACCTATAGGTTATTTCTTTCAAGAACTTAAGCCTGATCAACTGCTGGATGGTGCGGAAAATATTACTTTGAATCATTTAATGAGTATGCGTTCCGGCATTCGATTAAATGATGAAAAGCTAAGACTCATCATGGATAACAGCTCTAAAACAAAAGGTTATAATATTGTCCAGGGGCTTCTAAAATACAGTGCAGCTATAACACCCCAGTCTCAAACTTTCAGCTATCAGGATTCCGACCCGCGGATTACAATGCAGATCCTTGATCGCGTGGTCCCAGGAACTGCGGAAGATTTCATCAGGGATGAGGTACTGGCAAAACTTGGAATTACCGTTTACGGCTGGAGAAACGATATTAATGGTTTGCCTATTGCGGAGAGTGGTTCCAGCATTAGATCACGCGATATGCTCAAATTGGGGAGATTGGTTAACAATAGCGGTCAATGGAATGGCGAGCAGCTTATTTCGGCAGAATTTTTAACTAAGGCCACTAGTAATATCACCAAGCCAACGGAGGATTGGATACCCGATACCTTTAATTATGGCTACTTTTGGTACCAAATGGACCTGCCAATCACGGATAAAACATATACAGTTAATCTCGCTTGGAGGGCTGGTGGACAGCGTATTATAGCGGTGAAGAAGCTTGACCTAGTTGTTGTTATCACCGGTCATGACAGGGAGGATAAGATAATGAATGAAGTTTCAACCAGGGTCCTGCCTGTATTTGCCAAGCCCTAACCCTATAGCAATCCCGGCAGGGGCGATGCTGTTGGTCGGCACGCCTCTGTCGGCGCTGGAGTTGTTCGCAGATGACCCATGGAGCCACAATCCGGCCGCTTTATGAGAGGAAGCAGGACATACCTCAGCTGGCGGCGTTTTTTGAAAGTGAATGGCCCTCCTACTATGGGCCATCTGGCCCCGGTGACGCCCTGGCTGATATCCAGAGCTACGCCAGCGAGAGCGCATTACCGCGCGGCCTGGTGGCCTGCATAAACGGTGTCCCGAGCGGGTTTATGGCCTTGAAGCATGATTCCATAACAGTGCGGCCAAAGTTGGGCCCCTGGGCTGCAGCGGGCTATGTCGTGCCCAATCTGCGTGGCCGGGGACTCGGCTCAAAGCTGGTGGCGGGCATTGAGGATACCGCGGCAACTATGGGTTTCCGCAAAATTTACTCCGGCACCAGCAAAGCACACAATTTGTTGCTGGGTGCTGGTTGGACTGAGGAGGAGGTGCTGGCTTATGGTGGTGCAATAGTCACTATCTACAGCAAACAACTCTAACAACCCTGGTTATAGTCGCTCTACAAATAACCAGGCAATCTGGTTGGGAATCGCTCATTCATTGGATATTCCCCCTTGAAAAGCTGTACAACTACATCAAATTGCCTGCTTTTCATGGAAAATTAAACCCGCTGTCGTATAAAGTTTCCGCTTGATTGAATTATTTGCAAAAAGGGAATACCGTAGGTCTGCTGTCCTGGCGTCCAGCCGCTAAACCGGTACGGGCTGAAGAAAGAAAGCAAAAAACAGCCAAATATCAGCGAAAAAAATAGATAAAAAGCAGCTACAGAATACTGTAATCCTCATTATTCTACCCGCGAGGTGCCCAATACCGGCAGCACTCGCGGGCAATCCATAACGACAAAATAGCTACAGTACAGTAACAAAGGACCACATCATGACCGCGTAAATAAGGCGTAAGCGCCACCTCCCGGTGCGGACACACCGAGAGATGGCTAACCCCGAAAGATAACGAAACTATCTAGCGAGGCTGTCTTGGATGATACGCCACACATTCGCTCGTCTTCAATAAGGTTCCCCCTGAAGCCGGGCCCTACTGGCCACCCCCGCCCCTGGCGCCGGGGTGTCCTGTGGCGTAGCGCGACCATTGGTGTGGTGCTTTACTTCAGCCGCGCACCGCCCTGGCAGCGCAACCTGTCCCCGGATTTATCCTTTCCTTTTCCCCAAGGACCGCGCCTGCGGCGAGAGAAACGGCGCAAAGCCAATCCCGCTGTCAGCGGCTCTCCGTCACAGGCGATTCAAGGAGCCTAAAAAGATGCCTGTATTCCCCTGTCGATTGTCTAAGTCACTACGACTGCAAAGTTTTTATATCATCACGCCCGTGGGCATCCACGACGATATTGTGGATTTGGAAATTGAGCCATGCGAGAGCGGCCGTCCCCTATGGCTCAAACGCTTATTTGAGCTGCAGGAGCACGCCTGGGAGCTGGCGGACCATCAAGCCATATTCCCCTCCTCCCATACACCAGCCCCAGCCCCGCCGAAACCGACCAAACGAAAACGATCCTGACCCCCCGTGCTTTTTGGGGTCCCTGCGGCCCGGCAGCATCCCAAGCGCTTACCCTTCCCTGTTGTCGCCGCGGAAAGGTAAGTACACTCCAGATGTCAGGGTGACCTGCCGTTCACATTGGTCCCATGATTGGCCAAGGGGCAGTTGCAGAGGCCGGTATTCACCGGCCGCCTCTGTAAGAGACCTCAAGGGAGAGGGAGGAGGCCCCGGCCACACTGGTGCCCGGATAATAGAGCGACTTGGCAGCAAATCCGCCGGATTAAGTACCGGCATTTCGCTCATCCGGCCCACTCTCTCCACTAGCAGGCTGTTGAAATTAGAAGAATTTCGACGCCTGCTACCGGAATATGGATGTTCCGGCAAAATCGACGACGCCTAAGTCGTTGATTTTGGGAGAAAAGTGAAAATCACATTTTTCGCTTTTCGTGTTTTGAAACAGGCAGGATGCCTTTTTCAACAACCTGCTAGAGGCATAGTCACGTCGAAAAAAGGCGGAAATACAATGGGTTACAAGTAGTGGCATATTCTGGAATAGTGTTGTGGTTGGTCGCTTCTCCATCGCTCGCGATTTCATTTAATTTCCCTAACTAACTGATTTTTCGAGGAAAAATTTTATAATTTGTGCGTAATTCATTCCTTCTGCCTATTCATCAGAACAGCGATTATGGCAATCCCAATATAAGGGGCTGGGCTCTCCGCAAGATGAGACTGCTTTGAATGATGGGGTAAGTTAATCTAAAGTTAATTTACGCGCCTAATACGCGAGAGAACACGTATGAAATGTTCAAATACGCACGCTCATCCAGAGCATATTCATGGTCCGGACTGTGGCCACACAGCAATTCGACATAACGACCATGTGGACTATGTGTATGATGGTCATCTTCATCATCCGCATGGCGACCATTGTGATGAACATGTCATTCAGGTAAGTGAAAAAAACCCTAATACATGTTCGCCAGTACATGATTGTGATGGTCATATTCACGGCCCTGATTGCGGACATGAAGCTGTGCCACATGAAGATCATGTGGATTACATAGTAAATGGTCGTTTGCATCACGTTCATGATGGTCATTGCGATGACCATGGGCCCGTGGAAATAGTCAACAGTTAAGTTCTGCCAAAACAGAACCTGACAAGCTGCTTAAGCCGGGCGTGTTTTCCATCGCTTCAAGTCTTGCTCTAATAATACAAATTGGAGCAATTTCTGTAGGGTGATTTGAATCGCTATACGACTAGACATAAACCCACAATAATAAGATTGGTAGATAATATGACACACTATATCGACGGATTTGTACTCCCCGTACCCCGCGACCAGCTAAACACCTATAGACAAGTTGTAGAAAAGGTCGCGGAGATCTGGAAGGAACATGGTGCACTGGATTATTCAGAATATGTAGGTGATGATTTTGGTTTGCAGGGCACCCGGCCTTTCGCTGCTATGGCGAGCGCAAAAGAGGATGAAGCCATCATCTTTGGCTGGGTTGTATTTGAATCCCGTGAGGGCCGTGATCTTGTAAATCAGAAAGTCGCAGCCGACCCGAGGATGGAGGACTTGATCAATCCCCTGACCCATGCATCGAGGCCGATTTTTGATGCCAAACGGATGATGTATGGTGGGTTCAGGCCGCTGGTTCAGTTATCGAATCCGATTACCCCATAACAGGTGCCGGCACAAAGCCGCACTGTGCGCTTGGAATTCACAACAAGCGGCCCACCCTGCTCTCCTACTTTAAATGTCGCGGATAGGTGGTGCGTAAGGCGATTTTACGCTATCAACACGGTCGAAGTCGTCCACCGCCAATTCCGCAAGCTGACCAACACAAGGGTAGGTTCGTCAGCGGGAACAGCTTACTCAAGCTGCTGAATGTCGGTATACAGAAAACTCCAAGCGCTGGACGCATCCAATCCAAAACGGGAGCCTCAGATTTCCACAGCTGGCGAACCACTTCCCGGGGGGCACTGGAAAAGCACATCAGCCTCTAAGGTTGTTGGCTGACATGGGATTTTGAACGCTCTTCTTTTGAACACTGCCGTAAATTATCACCGTTTTCTAGCGGCCCAAGCTAAATTTGTCAGCCTGTCTTTCAGTTTCAAATGGCTTTCAAAATCCTAAATAGATCCTTATCTGCATCACCTGCGAGATCTACCAAATCCACCTTTTACACCACCAAACCTATCCGTTTCAGGTACGATATGATTAATTGTATTATCGATTCTATTTGCTAACGCCCTGACAAGACCATCTACTCTTGATTCAATGCCCGTGTAAGTTACCGCACTTATATGAACCCGTTCATCCGAGTGAGTGATTTTTGGACTATACACATCTTTCATCTTTATATACACCGTAACATTATCTATTTTTTTAATAGTTTTCCTGCCTTTCACAAATAATAAATGCGCGCTCAATTTATCAACTTCATGTAGCTTCATTTCAGGCTCAAGTCGATAGCCTGAAAATGAAACCCAAAGCTTTATATTACTGTCTGCATTGTATCGGCCACTATCAACTATCTTAGTCTTTAGTGCTTCTTTGAGTTTACGATCAATCTTATGTCCGAGAATAACCTGATGGTCTTCCACTGTTGTCGACTTAGCATCAAAGGAAATCCCAATGCCAGATATTGACTCTATAGTGTCATCGCCCCTGGCTGCCAAACTAAAAAGCGTGGTTAGTAAAAATAGGGGAATTAGTATGCTCGGTAAGCTTATCTTACTCATAGTAGATCCAAAGTTATAAATTTTATACAGAATCACGAACGATTACATGGAAATAATTCGAGTTAAAATTTATACCTTAACTTTCCTGGGTATACAAGCTAAAATGCGCAGCCCTGTAATACCTGATCCAGATGTGCTATATAATTCGTATTTAAGCAGATGCCTTACCTGGCAAATCATTCTTGAGTGACCGGGATATTAATTCCTCAAGATCATCATTGGCCTTTGTGGCTGGGAGCTTTATAAAAACAATCTTCAAATCTCTTGGCTAGCTCAATCTAACTATTGAGATTTGCGCCAGCTCTCATTCCCACAGTTTTTTAACAATTGAATCGTGGTTTAATCCACGTAAACCAAGGATATTGTATCGGATTTTTATTATATGAAGTCCATAAGTGACGCAAGGATCTTGTCAACTCTCCCCGTCCAATTCGCAGGAAGCTTGAATTGATCTCTTTTGGATTGTAAATGGAGACAGATTGAGATCATGTAAGTGAAACGCCCTAATGATCTCTGGCGCGATTATGTGTACATACTGCTGAGCTGAGCACCTTGGCTTTGAAAGTCGATAGCGTCAGTGGGTTAGCTGGAAAAATTTAGTGCGTGTTTTGATTGGTGCTTACGCTATATGCAATAAGCTGGCTACCGCCGTCAGAATAAAATCATTTAAAAGTCATAAAGACGTCATGTCTTCTAAAGCCGATCCGCACAGACTGACCCCCTGTTCAAATATATCTAAACAACATTCATTTCGCAGGGGAGCTTACAGTAACTGCTGATATTAAACCTGTGGCTCTGCTAATCACGGAGAGGGCAATATGACCACTAATTTTAAACCTATGGATTTACTCGCTGTCATGTTATTAGTCTTTTTAAGCAGCTTTACCGCGGCGGGTACGAAAGAAAATAGCACGCCCGCACCAGAAGCTACGGCTGCTGAAGCAGGGCTTTCCTTCCGGGATATTCCCTATCTCGACAAGTCCTTTATTGATGTAGCCCCAGGGTACAGAAAGGATGCACTTGTTGTGGGTGAATTAGGCGTCGATGGTGGCAATAAAGGCATGATTGTTGAGCTGGCTCGCGAGATTGCCAACGGCGACCACGGAAAATTTGACAGTATGCTGATCGCTCACAAGGGTAAGCTCTTGTTTGAATCCTATTATTTGCGCGGCCGTATCAATCTGCCGCATCCCCAGGCCTCTGCGACTAAAGCTTACACCGGCTTAGCACTCGGCCGCGCAATCCAATTGGGCTATCTGACCATGGCCGATTTAGACAGGCCGCTGGTCAGCTTTCTCAAGGAGCTGAACCCAAAAAATTTCGTTAAAGGTGCAGAACGGATTACCCTGAATCATGCATTGACCATGCGCGGGGGACTTCTCATCAGTGAAGACAAATGGAAAAAAGTTGAGGAAAATCCGGATGCTTTGAAAGGCCAGGGCCTGGTTCAGGCCCTTCTCGAGCAAAGCGGTCCTATTACCTTGGAGTCTCAAAGATTCGAATATGGCAACTTCAATCCGGATCTGGTAATGCAGGTCATTGAGGCAGTCGTTCCGGGGACCGCTGAAGATTTTATTAAAAATGAATTTCTCAATAAATTAGGCATAACAAATTACGCTTGGAGCACCAATCCTAATAGCGGACTGCCGCAAGCGGGGTCTCGTGCAAGCATGACATCGCGCGATATGGTCAAATTGGGAACCCTGGCCATGAACAAAGGAAAATGGAATGGTGAACAACTTCTCCCGGAAGCCTTTATCAGTAAAGCAATCGACAGGCTCGTTGATACCAGCGATGAAGAATTTCATTACGGCGGTAAAGATACCTTTAATCAGGGATATGGTTATTTCTGGTGGAGTGCTGATATGAGACACGGCGACAAAAGCTATTTCAGCTCATCTGCTCAGGGAGGTTATGGCCAGCAAATCATTCTGCTTAAGGAACTCGATCTTCAGGTTGTGTTCACTGGTCATGATAACGATACTAATTACCTGCAGATAGTTGCAGAGAGAATTCTGCCGGCTTTTGTACAGTAAGTTGTATATGAACAAAAAAAGGGTACATACTGTATAAAACTGCCGTTCTCTAACAACATCGTGCAGGAAATCGCTAAAAGCCATGTAAGCCAACGTTACTGGCGGCACAGATTTTAAAGAGCTTATTTCCTGGACCAAACTTTGTTATATCTAATATTGTTTTGGATAATTCAATGAAAATTCTTGTTGGTTTCTTTGCCCTTTCGATTGCATCGTTAAGTTTTTCTAATGCAAATATTAAATTTTTTGAAAGAAAACTGGGTAATGGATCACTGCTTTTAACCAGTACTGCAAATAATAGTACAAATATCGGTATTCTTGAAGTTGGTAATAAGGTAATTTTAATCGACCCTTCTCCAGGCAAAGACAGGCTTCAAGAGTTGGAGGAAATTATTTGCAAGTTCTATGAGATCAGCGATCTGCATATTTTGAATACCCATGGGCATAGTGATCACTCGGGAGGCAATGACTACTTTCTCGCTCTGGGAGCTACAATAAATGAAGCCGATTTCTCTTCCTTGGAAACCTATCCGGTAATTTCCCATAGTTCGAGTGACAAAATATTTTATCATATTGAGAGTAATATCATATTCACGGGTGATGTTTTTTCCACTAATTGGCATCCTACCTTTTACGCTGGTGGTGTGGATGGGTTTGTCCACGCAATTGATACTATTTTGAAAGTAGGCCGTAAGAATAGCCTGGTTATTCCTGGACATGGGGAGCCCGCAGGTAAAGATGTTGTTAAAGCTTATAAAGAGAGTACGCTTAGATGGATAGAGCGTGTTGGAGTGCTTCAAAAGGCTGGTAAAACGGTTGACGAAATGCTGTTGGACCGGAAACTACAGCGTATTCTCAGGAGTTTTAATTTCACAAATAGACCCCAGTTCCTACCCAGAAGCGCGGAGGTAAGATTTGTGGAACGCACCATTACCATACTGGAACCGGCTGGTGACTCATGACTAAAAGTTTCAGCCCTTTATTCATTGAGCATCCCTGTGCCCGCTAGCGACTTCTGGCATTTCTTCCGTCTTGAACAGCCCAAGGCGCTTATTTGCAAGTGATTTTTAAGTACTCTTCCTAAGGCAGCGTGACTGGACAAAAAATGGATCGTCACGCCTCCGGGAAGTTTGCGCCAAGCTTCTTGAGTAACTTTGTAACGGTTTCACATTCTTTGGCAGTGAATGTTTCCTTCATCAGTGGGTAGGCCACGGATTCCATAGTCTCCAGGGCTTTGGCAAGCTTTTCTGCGCCGGAATCGGTAATATCAATCAGAAATACACGTCCATCCTGCTCAGATTGTTGCCGCGTAACAAATCCGCGTTCGACGAGCCTCTTTATTATTTTGGTAGCGCCACCCTCGGTAAACATGAGCGTTTTGGAAACGTCACTCATGCGTATCTTCTCCCCCGACATATAAATTTTAGCCAAAAGCTCTTTCTCTGAAAGAGTGACATCACACTTTTGCAGTAGAGCCGTATTGAGATTTTGCCGAAGCTGAATGCCTTGCATCAAAATCTGGTGGGCTGCTTCAATTTGTGTGAGCTTTTCAGGCGATGGGGGCTTGATTTTCTTCATACATACTCATTGGACAGATAGCAGAGCTGTGACTCTTCAAATGGATCCCGTACTCCAGCCAGCTTCATAAACTAGCAGCTATTCCCTAAATGTAAATATGTTTACCCGGCGAATCCGAGCGAAATGATTGACGAGAATATTAATCTGGATTACTATTCTTGTCAAACTATGCTGACTTCAATAAGCCCGGCCGTCAGGAGAACTTATGATTTTGGACCCAATTGCCATATTCCCGCCAAAAACCGCTTTCTTGGGGGGCTTTAGTACCTATTTCCGTGGAAATGGACACACGAATGCCAACACTATCGGCCCTTCTGGAGGTGACTACTGAGTCATGGATACGCTTACACAAATAGCCCTCGGTGCTTGCATAGGGCAAGCAGCTTTCAGTAACAAGCTGGGCCGCAAGGCCATTGTCGTCGGTGCAGTCTGCGGACTGTTACCGGATATGGACTTCCTATTCAGTATTGGTAGCGACGACTTCGCCTATATGGCAACCCATCGGGGATTAAGTCATTCCGTTTTATTGCTGCCTTTTTTCGCAGTGCCAACAGCCTGGCTGGCTATGAAATGGGGTATGTGGAAAGACAGCACCCCTAACAATCCGGCAGGCCCTTCTGTAGGCCATTTCTGGACATGGTATCAGCTGTGTTTGTGGGCGCTAATCACACATCCACTACTCGACCTTTTCACTACCTATGGCACACAAATCCTGACACCCCTAAGTAACGAACGCTTTACATTGGATGGAATCTCCATTGTCGATCCTGTATACACTTTGCCCTTGGTAGCGGCAGTCATTTACGGTTTGGTCAAACCTCTACAACAAAACAGGTTTCGCCTGTGGGCAGTCAGTGCCCTCATTTTCTCAAGTTTTTATTTGGGCCTGGGATTACACAATTCCTGGGACGCGAGAGCAGCTTTGATTGAGCAGCTTTCAAGTGAGGATTTCAACCCAACTGATGTACGTGCATCACCAACGATGTTTAATATTTTGTTATGGCGCGTGGTTGCCAAAGACAGTGATGGTCGTTATGCAGTGGGATTTTTTAGCACAGTGGCACGTAATTCCATTCAGCTGCATTACTACGAAAGTGAATCTGGCGAATTGGTTGACAAAGCTCTAGGTAGTGAGCAGGGAAAAGTTCTCAAGTGGTTCTCAACCGATATGTTAAGGGCACAGGTCAGAGAATCTGATAAAGATGGAAGCCCCCAGGTGATACTAACGGATATGCGTTTCGGTTTTACCTTCGATCCTGCCGCTTCATTTTTTGGTGGTCTGTTTGAATTCGATGAGAGGCTCAATCTCAGCGGCGCTCAAATGTATAGCGGAGATGTAGAAAACCTTGAATTTTCGGATGAGCTCAGTTCGATTTGGGCGAAAATTTGGGAGTAGTACTATGTCCACCATCAGTAAGCGGAACGAAATTGAATTCGTATCCCTGGTTGCCATTATGGCCTCTATGGGCGCCCTTTCAATCGATGCGGTCCTGCCTGCCATGCCGGAAATGGCCGCAACCTTTGGTTTGTCGGAAGGCAATGCTGCGCAGCTGATCATTGGTGTTATGTTCCTTGGGATGACGATCGGGCAACTTATTTATGGCCCGGTTTCTGACTGTATCGGGCGCAGGCCAACTCTATTGACTGGAGTATTGGTATTTATCCTTGGGAGCCTGGTGTCGGTCCTGGCTGAAAACTCAACTCTTTTTATTACCGGCCGCTTTCTGCAGGGCGCCGGCGCTGCAGCGTTGAGGATAGTCCCGCTCGCTATCGTCCGCGATCGCTTCGAAGGTGCACCAATGGCGAGAATCATGTCCTGGGCCATTTCGGTCTTCATATTGGTACCCTGTATAGCTCCTATGCTTGGTCAGAGCATCTTATCCCTGGCAGGCTGGCGAGCCATATTCTGGCTATTGTTCACCCTCAGCTGCATAGCGGCGGTTTGGGGCTGGTTGCGTCAGCCGGAGACTCTACCCCATGACAAACGCCAGCCCGGAGGTATTACACCGATTCTTGAAGGGCTGAGTGCCACCCTGTCCAACCGCATCACAAGCAGCTGCCTGATCGCAATGGGACTGATTCAAGGGGTATTCATGACTTACCTCATGTCCGCAGAACAGATTTATCGGGGCGTTTTCAAGGTTGCCGACCTGTTTGCATTTTTCTTTGCACTGGCAGCTGTCTCGATCGGGATTGCCAGCCTTCTGAATGCAAAACTGGTCAAGCACTTTGGCTTACAGGATATCTGCAGATTTGCGCTCGTCGGCGTGATAGCGGTCAGTAGTTCGATGTACATCTTTGGCTTTTTCACACCCTTGCCGCTCTATGCTTTCCTGGGGGCCATATCAGCCATCTTTTTCTGTTTTGGCTTGATTATGGGAAATATGAACGCTATTGCCCTGCAGCCTCTGGGCCATGTTACAGGGCTGGCAAATTCGGCTATTAGTTTTCTCTCCGGCTGTATTGCTCTGGCTTTTGGTTGGTTGATCAGCGGAATCTTAAACCAGAGCGTTCAGTCCCTGATGTTTGGCGCTATGGTTGCAGGTCTGCTATCTATGATTGCGGTGATGTGGGGCAGCAAGTCTCAGGCGAGTATTGTCTACAACCCGCCACCAGAGGCAATAAGTACAGGTGGCTGATATGCCAGGCGATAAGATCCCATATCCCGTGTTGCACCCTCTGGTTCAGCGATATGTTTCAGCGAACATTATGGATCAGGGCCTGTGCAGATCTGTCCTCTCCGCTGAGTGAAATGCGGTCGTTGATTGGTGATGGTAGTCGTGTGGATGCATTGGCCTGAAGTTCTGGCCCAAGAAAAGCGTGCGAGGTAATTAACGCACAAAAGATGGAAAGCTAAGTTGTTAATTTGAAACGGGAATATAGCTGTTTCCGACAACACAATCCAATTTTATACGGTTCATACTTGTGAGTGTTCTTGATTTGAAAAAGTTTACTGTCATTTTCCTTGCTGTATTTTTCGTAGCTTGTGCAAGTTCTTATATGGACACAAGACATTCGTCTCCCAACTTCGAAAACGATGCCTTTAAGAATACCAATTCGGTAAAATTTCTCTCCTTCTGGGAAATGTTTAAGTCTGTACTTGAGTCGGATGTGGAACCCTCGGTTTGGCCGGAGTGGGTGGATACTAGTGCCGATACATCTCCAGTCAAAAAGGTTGTCAACTCAAATACCCGTATCACCTTTATCAATCACGCTACGTTTTTATTGCAGACCGGAGGGTTTAACATCCTTACGGATCCTGTGTTTTCAGAACGTACGAGCCCGTTTTCATTCCTGGGGCCAAAGCGTGTTCATAGCCCGGGCATAGCGATCGAAAACCTACCGCCAATTGACGTTATTATCATCAGCCATGATCATTATGACCACCTGGATCTTGATTCCATCCGGGCGCTAGCCAAACGGGATAACCCAAAAATATACATGGGACTTGGGGTCGGTGAACGCCTGTCAGGATCGGAACAAATTATTGAGCTTGATTGGTGGGAGGCATCCAGAGTTGCTGACGATTTCCAGCTTTGGTTTGTCGATGTACAACACTTTTCCGGCCGTTGGTTAACGGATCGAAATTCGACCCTCTGGGGTGGTTTTCTATTGGAAATCGCTGGCCAGAAAATCTATTTTGGTGGTGACAGCGGTTACGCGGACCACTACAAACGCACTTTCGAGCGATTTGGCCCAGTCGACATTGCGTTTTTGCCGATTGGCGCCTATGCACCCAGAGAGTTCTTTGAGGAGGTCCATATGGACCCCTCAGATGCTGTCCAGGCCCACCTCGACCTCCAGGCTGGCATATCAATTGGAATGCACTACGGCACCTTTCAGCTCACGGCTGAAGCTATCAATGAGCCGGTCAAGTTCCTCGAACAAGCCAAAAAGGAAGCCGATATCGGGCCGTCAGAATTTATTACTTTGGAAATAGGGCAACCTTTCGAGTTGGCTTCCGGGTCACCTGCCAGAAGCGCAAGTCTTAAATAAGCAGTAGCCCGAACATCAGCATCCGCTGATACACGTTCGGCATACCCGAAATTAACACAGGAAATATATTTATGTCAGAATCACATAGCAAATCCCAATCACCCGTCGTGGTGATGACCGGAGCCACAGCAGGCATTGGAGCTCACGCTTTGAGAAAGCTCGCTTCCTCAAATTGCCGCATCATTGTGGGCACCAGGGGAACCGCACCGGAATTTGGTGAATCGCTGCCACTGGACCTCTCCTCATTGGAAAGTGTGTGGGCATTTGCCGGTATGGTTCAGGAAACTCTTGAAGACGAGTCCATCGATGCACTTGTGCTGAACGCGGGCACAGCCTTCAGTGACACCACACAGTCAACAGAAGATGGGTTTGAAATAACCTTCGCCGTTAATCACTTGTCTCACTATTTATTGGCCAGGCTGCTCCTACCGAAAATGTCGCACCGCGGAAGGTTAATTATCACAACCAGCGATGTGCACGCCCAGGCACCCAAACCCCTGAATATTGGCGTGTGGTCCAGCGCCAGGGCGGAAGGCTCGGGGATGAAAGCCTATGCTGCATCCAAATTATGTAACCTGTTGACCGCGCGCGCGCTGACGCTTCAGGAGATCGCCAGGGAAAGGGAGTGCGAGATTATCGCTTACAACCCGGGCTTAACGGTGCGAACTTCCCTATCCCGCCATTCCGCCAAATGGCAACGCCTCCTTATGAACAATGGCCTTGTACATCTATTGCTTCG
Organism: Microbulbifer sp. TYP-18; assembly: GCF_040932045.1. Classification (NCBI taxonomy): domain Bacteria; kingdom Pseudomonadati; phylum Pseudomonadota; class Gammaproteobacteria; order Cellvibrionales; family Microbulbiferaceae; genus Microbulbifer; species Microbulbifer sp. TYP-18. Next base: position 76,479 of record NZ_JBFRBC010000005.1, on the reverse strand, counting down.
CCTGGGCAGCAACTTTATTCCCATGATGTACCCTGGCTCACCTGAGCGTGCTGGGGAAGCACTAGCTCAACTCACCCTCGGTGACGCAACGCCTCCAGAGGGACGCGTCTACGCTTCACTGGTACGCGGTGAGCTCACTTATCCCGATCCATCTGAACTTGCCAGTGATGACAATGCTCGGGACAGTCTTTGGCAGGAAAGTGCCAAAATGGTTGGCCTGCCAGTAATCTGATCAGTGAGTTACAAAGACAAAAGGAAAACCTGTTGATAAATAGCATTCTTTGCCAGGCGTATCGTGTCTATGGACAACAATTTTAGAATTGATCATTTGTCAGCAGGTATTTTATCGGGCCATGTTTGCTGGGAGTAAACTAGTGGATCGGGTGCGCTTCGTTGCAAAAACAGCAGATTTATTTTCGAAGCAAATAAAGCTTCTTCTCTTAATGGGTTTATTCTCATTAAGTCCTGCCTGCCTGTCTTCTGAGGTTGTAAAACAGGAAATTAGCTATCTTCTCTCTTTTGTATCCAGTTCCAACTGTTTGTTTATTCGAAATGGCAAGTCACATGCCGCCGAAGAGGCTGCAAAGCATATCCAGCGGAAATACAACCATTTCAAAGCCGAAATAGATAGTACTGAGGAATTTATTGAATTGAGCGCGACCAAAAGTGTTTTTACCGGAAAGCCTTACTTCACACAGTGTTACGGTCAAGGCGGAAGACAGTTAACTTCTTCTTGGCTTCTAAGAGAACTGCATAATTATCGCGATACCACGAGCTTCTAAGTAGGTGATATAAACTCTATGGGGGCTAAATAGGGTAGTGTTGAAAATTCCGTGCCTAACGGGGCCGGGAAAAGCCCCGGCCCAATAGTGTTAACTGCTTTTACACGTCCAGGTTTTCCACCGCCAACGCATTGGTTTCGATAAAGTCCCGGCGGGGCTCCACCTGGTCACCCATCAGGGTGGTAAAAATCTGGTCGGCGGCGATTGCGTCCTCTACGGTGACCTGCAGCATGCGCCGGCTCTCCGGATCCATAGTGGTCTCCCACAACTGCTCCGGGTTCATCTCTCCCAGTCCTTTGTAGCGCTGGATACCGTAGCCCCGGCGGCTCTCGTTCATCAGCCAGTCCATGACCTCCGGGAAGCTGCTGACGGCCTGCTGCTTCTCTCCCCGCTGGACATAAGCGCCCTCTTCCAACAGATCCACCATCTTTTCACCCAGGGCGCAGATAGCGGCATACTCGGCGGAGTCGAAGAATTCGTGACTGACCTGGTAATCGCTACCCACGCCATGGGCCACTACATGGATATGGGGTAGGAACAGTCCCCGTTCGGTATTTTCCCGCACGGACACCTGATGGCTGCGACCGTCGTCCGCCTCCCCTTCCAGCTTGTTCTGCAGTTGCGCACACCAGGATTCCATTTTTTCCCGGGACTGGAGATCCATCTTGGTAAGGTGGGGCAGGTAAATCATACTGCGCAACACCTCTTCCGGGTACAGGCGTGCCAACCGGTCGATCGTGGCCAGTACAGCGCGGTATTCCCCCACCAGACTCTCCAGGGACTGCCCCGACAGCCCGGGGGCCTCGGGGTTTACAAACAGGGTGGTACCTTCCAGGGCGGCGTTGGTGAGAAACTGGGTCAGCGCCGCTTCATCCTTGAGATACTGCTCCTGCTTGCCTTTGGAGATTTTGTACAGGGGCGGCTGGGCGATATAGATATGCCCGCGCTCTATCAGCTCCGGCATCTGGCGGAAAAAGAAGGTCAGCAGCAGGGTACGGATATGGGCGCCGTCCACATCGGCGTCGGTCATGATAATGATGCTGTGATAACGGATCTTATCTGCATCGAACTCACTCTTGCCGATACCACACCCCAGAGCGGTGATCAGGGTGCCGACTTCGGCGCTGGAGAGCATTTTGTCGAAACGCGCTTTTTCCACATTGAGGATCTTGCCTTTGAGGGGCAGTATCGCCTGGGTCCGCCTGTCGCGACCCTGTTTGGCGGAACCGCCGGCGGAGTCACCCTCCACCAGGTAGATTTCCGACAGCGCCGGGTCCTTCTGCTGGCAGTCCGCCAGTTTGCCGGGCAACCCGGCGATATCCAGGGCACCCTTGCGCCGGGTCATTTCCCGGGCCTTGCGCGCCGCCTCCCGCGCCTTGGCGGCGTCAATCATTTTGGTGACCACTGACTTGGCTTCCTGGGGGTTTTCCAGCAGATAGTCGTTAAAATGCTGGCCCATTTCCTGCTCAACGGCAGTTTTGACTTCCGAGGAAACCAGTTTGTCCTTGGTCTGGGAAGAGAACTTGGGGTCTGGGACCTTAACCGAGATAATCGCAGTGAGCCCCTCGCGGGCATCATCGCCGGTGGTATTCACTTTGTCCTTTTTGCCCAGCCCTTCCTTTTCGATGTAGTTGTTCAGTCCCCTGGTCAGGGCCGCACGGAACCCCGCCAGGTGGGTTCCTCCGTCACGCTGGGGAATATTGTTGGTGTAGCAGTAGATATTTTCCTGGAAGCTGTCGTTCCATTGCAGGGCCACCTCGACACCGATGCCGTCGTCCCGCTGGCTTTGAAAGTGCAATACCTTGTTGATTGGCGTCTTGGCGTGGTTGAGGAACTCCACGAAGGCGCGCAAACCCCCGCCGTATTCATAAATTTCCTCTTTGCCGCTGCGTTCGTCCTTGAGAAGGATACGCACGCCGGAGTTCAGAAAGGACAGTTCACGTAAGCGCTTGGCCAGTACGTCGAAGTGGAATTCGATGTTGCTAAAGGTATCCGGGGAGGGCTTGAAGTGTACCGTGGTGCCCGTGGTGTCGGTTTCCCCAACTACCGCCAGGGGTGCCTGGGGTACACCATCCCGGTAGGTCTGCTCGTGAATCCTGCCGTCACGACGGATCGTCATTTTCAGCTCCGCCGATAGGGCGTTGACCACGGAAACGCCCACACCGTGTAGGCCTCCGGACACTTTATAAGTGTTGTCATCAAACTTACCGCCGGCGTGCAGCACGGTCATAATGACCTCGGCTGCAGAGACGCCTTCCTCCGGGTGTATTTCAGTGGGGATACCACGGCCATTGTCGGAGACGGTAACTGTCTCATCCGGATGAATGATGACGCGGACCTCATCGCAATGCCCCGCCAGGGCTTCGTCAATGGAGTTGTCCACCACCTCAAAAACCATATGGTGCAACCCGGTGCCGTCATCGGTGTCGCCAATATACATTCCCGGGCGTTTCCGTACCGCATCCAGGCCCTTCAGCACTTTGATACTGCTGGAGTCATAGCTGCTCTGCTCTGACATTTAGTCACTCCGTTCAACTTGGCTGCCCATTTCGGGCCTTGAATTGATATGTCCATGTTCCACGTGGAACATTGCGGGCTGATTCCAGGGGGATTCCAGTCTTCTCCATGGACGGCTGGTGATGTCCCCATCGATGCCCGTCACCACCACCTGCGCGGCGCAACGACTTATCCACTGCGCGAATTGTAACTGGTTATCCTGGTCCAGTTCTGCCGGCAGGTCATCAATAAGGAACAGGGGTTTCTCCCCCTCCCGCCGCACTACTGCCGCCATTGCCGCCCGTAAAACACACACCAGCATTTTCTGCTGACCCCGGGACAGGATATTGTGGGCCGCCTCTCCGCCGACGCTAAAGTGCAGGTCCGCTCTATGGGGGCCCGAACGACCAAATCCCTGGGCCATATCGGCGTCGCGGGAATCACGCAACGCCTCCGCCAACGGACGATCCTTTTTCCAGCCCCGGCGGTAGGACATAACGATCCGTCTCAGGGGAGATTCCTCCAGTTGCTCCAGCAGCCCCGCTGTCTCCGCCGAAAGGCGGCTATAGACACCGGTTCTCAACTGATCCACTTCGGTACCGCTCTCCGCCAACCGCTGTTCCCATAGTGACAGGAGGCCGACATCGACCCTGCCCTGCCGCAACAAAGCGTTTCTCTGCCGCAAGGCGACCTGATAACGCTTCCACACCTCCATAAACCGATGTTCCACGTGGAACACTGTCCAGTCCAGCAATCGCCTCCGAACCCCGGGGCCGCCATTCAAAGCGGCAAAACTTTCGCTATGTATGACCTGTAGTGGCAACGACGTGGCCAACTGAGAACTGGAGGTAGCCGGCACCTGGTTAATGTGGATACGGCTGCCGCCCCCGAGCTGCTTCTGCACCCCAAGGGTCAAACCACTCTCCAACTCGCCAAACACAGTCAGCCCGGCCTTTCCCTCCTGCACAACCGACTGCAACAGCCGCGACCGAAAGGACCTTCCACTGGCCAGCAGATGCACGGCTTCAAGCAGAGATGTCTTACCACTGCCGTTAGCGCCATAAAATACATTGGTGCCGGCCTGCAGGCGTAAATCCGCCTGTTCTATGTTGCGAAAAGCGCTAAGGGAGAGTCGCCGGAGACTTGCCACCGCCACCCAACCCGAAAGTCTGCGATAAGGCTATTCGGAACCAGACGCCGGAGGACCGCCGAGCACCCTTCCACATGCCAAAGACCGCAAATTTGATCAAATAAGAACGCAAACCCAGCTCACAACCGCATCGGCATAATGACATAGCGTGAATCGCCGGCCTCATCCGGCTGCTGCAACAGGGCGCTACTATTGGCATCAGCGAGGCCGATTCGCACCTGATCCCCGTGAATAGCGCCCGTCGCGTCGAGCAGATAGCCGACATTGAAACCTATCTCCAGAGGCTCACCCACGTAATCCACCACCAGCTGCTCTTCTGCCTCTTCCTGCTCCGGGTTGTTGGCCACTATCTGCAGCAACCCTTCGGTGACCCGCAACCTGACGCCCCGGTACTTTTCATTGGACAAGATTGCCGCCCGGGACAGCGACTGACGCAAAGCCTGACGATCGGCAAATATTTCGGCGCCGGTAGACTGGGGCACAACCCGCTCGTAGTCCGGGAATTTGCCATCCACCAACTGTGAGGTAAAAGTGAACTGGCCACAGACGACGCGGATATGGTTATTGCCAAGCACCACTTCCGCCGGCGCCTCGCCGTCCTCCAGCAGGCGGCCAAGCTCCAAAACACCTTTGCGCGGTACTATCACCTGTATCGGGGATTCCACATTCAAACCCGCCGCATCCCGATCACACATGGCCAGCCGGTGGCCGTCGGTGGCCACGGCGCGCAACTGCTGCGGGCGACACTCCAGGAGCAGGCCATTGAGGTAATAGCGTACATCCTGCTGGGCCATAGCGAAGCTGGTGGCATCGATCAAGCGGCGGATCTCCCCCTGGGAGATGCCGAACTGGGTCTGCACGCTCATCTCCTCCCGGTTGGGGAAGTCCGCCGCTGCCAGCGTCGATAACTGGAAGCGGCTGCGGCCACTGCGAACCACCAGGCGTTCGCCGTCCCGATCAAATTTCAGCTCGGCGCCATCCGGCAGGGAACGACAGATATCCAGGAGTTTGCGTGCCGGAACCGTCACCTCCCCTTCCATTTCGACCCCATCCACCGGTAACCGCCCCACGATTTCAACCTCAAGGTCAGTACCTGTGAGGGACAGTTGCTGCCCTTGCAGCTGCATCAGCACATTGGCCAGCACAGGCATCGTCTGCCGCTTCTCAACCACACCGGCCACCAGCTGCAGCGGTCTCAGAAGGGCATCCCGGTTAACATTGAATTTCATCGGTCACTTCGCCTTATTCCATCTTTTGTTCATCGCCCTCCCCTGCCCGGTCAGGTAGTCAGGGAGCGCGTCAATAACTTCACATCCTCGCGGATATCCGCACTGGATTCCTGTAGTTCGCGAATTTTGCGGCAGGCATGCAATACTGTGGTGTGGTCCCGCCCGCCAAAAGCATCCCCGATCTCCGGCAAGCTGTGATTGGTCAGTTCCTTCGCCAGCGACATGGCTACCTGTCGCGGCCGCGCCACTGACCGGCTGCGGCGCTTGGACAAAAGGTCCGCAACCTTGATCTTGTAATACTCGGCCACCACCCTCTGTATATTGTCGATACTCACCAGCCGGTCCTGCAAAGCCAACAGGTCCTTCAGGGCCTCGCGCACCATAATGTCGTCGATTGGCCGCCCGGTAAACTGGGCGTTGGCAATCACCCGCCGCAGGGCCCCTTCCAGTTCCCGCACATTGGAGCGAATACGCTGGGCGATAAAAAATGCCGAGTCGTGGGGCAGCTCCACCCCTACCTGCTCCGCCTTCTTCATCAAAATGGCCACCCGGGTTTCGAGTTCTGGGGGCTCCACCGCCACCGTCAGCCCCCAGCCGAAGCGGGATTTCAAACGCTCCTCGAGGCCGTCAATCCCCTTGGGGTATCGGTCACTGGTCAAGATGATCTGTTGCCCGCCCTCCAACAGTGCATTGAAGGTGTGGAAGAACTCCTCCTGGGAGCGCTCCTTGCCGGCGAAAAACTGGATGTCGTCGATCAACAGGGCGTCCACGGACCGGTAGTAGCGTTTGAAATCACTGATGGCATTGAGCTGCAGGGCCTTAACCATGTCCGCCACAAAGCGCTCAGAATGCAGATACACCACTTTGGCGTTGGGATTTCGGTCCAGCAAAGCATTGCCCACCGCGTGCACCAGGTGGGTCTTACCCAGGCCGACGCCGCCATAGATAAACAGTGGGTTGTAGGCACCACCGGGGTTATCGGCTATCTGTTGGGCCGCCGCCAGCCCCAACTGGTTGGACTTGCCCTCGACGAAAGAAGTGAAGGTAAAACTGTTGTTGAGGGCGCTGCCACGTTTAATGGCACCCTCTACCTCTACCTTGCGGGGGGGCGACTCCGCAGGGGGGCGCTGAGCCGGGCTAGACCTGAGATTTGTCCGCGCGACCTCGCCGCCATTACTCTGTGCTGCGGGAGACCTCTCCGGGACTGCGGGTGCAGTCTGCGCCACATTGTGCTCCACAGGCATGCGCCCGCCGGGCCCCGCCGATGCGCCGCCCCGCTGAAACCGCGCCGGCCTGCGGGCAGATATCTCCAGCACCACCTGCGGTGGCGCTTCGCCGCCAAACTGCTGCACCAGTTCGAGAATCCTGCCCAGGAATTTGTCTCCCACCCAGTCCAGAATAAAGCGATTGGGCGCCAACAGGCGCAATTGACCGCCGCTGCTGGCCGGGTCCACCTGCAGTGGCCGTATCCAGGTGTTGAACTGATGCGAAGGCAGCTCTTCCTGGAGACAGCTGGCGCACAGCTTCCACACGGATTCAGTCAAGAAAAACCCCTATCGCAGTTGGCAACGCATCAAAAGATCGGAGAAGAGTAGAAACGTCGACCACTAGACAACCGGGACTACCCACAGCAGCGGATCAGTGTACCCCTAAGCCCTATTTTTATCCACAAGAAACTGCACGCTGGTGGATATTTCTCCGGGCAAATCCGCCGATTTTCAACGAGTTGCCACCCAACTGCGCCCAGAGCGCACAAGTCCACAGCCACCAAAACTGAATAAGCTGTGAATATCTTGGTGTCAATCGGTGGATCGCAGCACCTGCCCCGGCGCCCCAACCCGACAGTCGAATCGGACTGGTAAGTCATGGATGTACGGGCAGGTGCTGGAACGCCGGAGACCGCACAATCGCGTTGCTTTGCCTGCTGTGTTTCTGTACAATCCGCCGCCTTCGCAGCGCTTGGCTCCGCCGATAAGAGCCTGCACAAAGCCGCGGCAGGGGGCCGCCCCGCAACGAAAAGCGGCACCCCGGTCTCCGTATAAAAGGTCCCAGGTAGCAAGACTATGAAGCGTACATTTCAGCCCAGCAACTTGAAGCGCAAGCGCAACCACGGATTTCGTGCGCGCATGGCAACCAAAAACGGCCGCAAGATCCTGGCCCGCCGCCGCGCCAAGGGCCGCAAAGTCCTGTCCGCATAGGTAGTCCCCGGTCAAATAAAGGGCCTCCGCCACTTATGCAACCAGAGTGCAGCGACTTCGGATTTGCCAAGCCGCTGCGCCTGCTCAACGCGGCGCACTACCGCTCAGTCTTCAGCGACACACAAGTCCGTGCCGCACACCCCAACCTATTGATACTGGCGCGCCACAATACACTGGGACACCCACGCCTGGGGCTGGTGATCGCCAAGAAGTCCGTTCGCCTGGCAACCAACCGGAACCGTATCAAGCGGGTTGCACGGGAAACCTTTCGCCTGCGGCAACACCGGCTGCCGGCCCTGGATGCCGTAGTCCTGGCCAGGCCCGGCCTGGACAAGCTGGATAACCAGGCCCTGATCGCGCTGTTCAACAAGCAGTGGCACAAGCTCACCAAACGCGCTCAAAGTACCGGGGGCGAAAAAGGGAAGCCCCCGCGGTGACCAGGCTGGCGATCAAACTGATCCATTTGTATCGGCTGATTGCCAGCCCCTGGATCGGCAATCAGTGCCGCTTTTATCCCACTTGCTCTTTTTATGCGGAAGAGGCATTAACAACCCACGGATTCCTGAAAGGGGGTTATTTAACCCTGCGTCGCCTTATAAAATGCCACCCTTGGCATCCCGGCGGGTTGGATCCGGTTCCCCCCGCATCACCGCAACTTCCGGCCCGGTCAACAACCCGACCGGGAGCAAACCCTAGGAATTAAGATGGATTGGCAACGCTATACGCTAATGGGCTGCATAGTCGCAGTATTACTGGCTCTGGTTTTTCAGTGGAACCAATTTAAACAGGAACACACCCCGGCAGTGGATCGGGAAACAGTTCTGCGCAGCGAAAGCGTGACAGTACCCGGTACCAGCAACCCACCGGCCGCCGCTGACGATGTACCGCAGATAGAGGCACCCGCGGAGCAGCCCAGTGCTGAGCGGGAGCTGGTTTCCGTCGACACCGACGTATTCAGCCTGTTGATCGACACCCGCGGGGGCGACATCGTCAAGGTGGCCCTGCGCCAGTATTACGAAGAGCTGAATGCCGTAGATCGCCCCTTCATCCTGCTGAACCAGACCCGCGACCACACCTATATTGCGCAGAGTGGGCTCATCGGCCGCAACGGTACCGACAGCGCCAAGGGGCGACCACTGTACAGCGTCAACGCCAAAGAATTTACCCTCGCCGATAACAGCGACACCCTGCAGGTGGACCTGACCCTTCAACAACAGGGTGCGACCATCACCAAACGCTTTAACTTTACCCGCGGCGATTATCTGATCCGGGTCTCCTACCTGATCGACAACACAAGTTCAGCCCCCTGGTCCGCAGCGCTCTACGGCCAGATCAAGCGCGACAGCCAGGAGCCCCCCGTGGACGTGGGCATCGGCATCTCTCCCTTTCTGGGCGCCGCCATGCACGGCAATGAGGACAACTATCTCAAGCAGGACTTCGAGGAAATAGCGGAGAAGCCGACCCGCGAAACCGTGCAGGGGGGCTGGGTGGCCATGGTGCAGCACTACTTTATCAGTGCCTGGATACCACCCCAGCAGGAGTCCAACAAGTTCGAGCTGCGTCAGCTCTCCGACGGATTGTTCCGTCTCGGCTTCACTTCTCCCCAGGTAGAGATACCCGCCGACAGCCGCGGCGAGATCAGTGCGTCTTTCTACGCCGGGCCCAAGGATGTCTTCCGCCTGGAGGAGATATCCCCCTACCTCGACCTGACCGTGGACTACGGCTGGCTGTGGTGGCTGGCCAAACCCATGTTCTGGGTGTTGAATTTTATCCACGAGCACATAGTGGCGAACTGGGGCTGGTCCATCATCCTGCTCACGGTGTTTATCAAGGCACTGCTGTATCCCCTGTCCGCCGCCGGCCTCAAATCCATGGCCCGCATGCGCACCTTTGCGCCGCAGATGAAAAAGCTGCAGGAGCAGTACAAAGACAATCGTCAGAAACTGGCGGAAGAGACCATGAAGCTCTACCGCCGGGAGAAAATCAACCCCATGGGGGGCTGCCTGCCGATACTGCTGCAGATGCCGGTATTTATCGGCCTCTACTGGATGCTGATGGAAACCGTCGAGCTTCGCCACGCCCCCTGGATACTGTGGATTCACGATCTGTCCGCCAAAGACCCCTACTTCATACTGCCCATCATCATGGGGGTCTCCATGTGGTTTATGCAGAAGCTGAACCCACAGCCAACTGATCCCACCCAGGCGCGGATACTGCAGTTGATGCCGGTGATGATGACATTCTTCTTCCTCTGGTTCCCGGCCGGCCTGGTGCTCTACTGGATCGCCAACAACCTGATCTCCATCGCCCAGACCTGGTATATCAACCGACAGGTGGAAACCAGCGGCAAGTAAACGGTCACAGCCGCAGCTGTGTCCAGCCCGGGCCGCAACCGCGGCCCGCTCGAGTAAACTGCTTTCATGGCCAGGCAAACCCCGACAAACAGCGGCAGTGTCGATTCCGACACCATCGCCGCCGTCGCCACCCCTCCAGGGCGCGGCGGCATAGGTGTGATCCGTCTGTCCGGCTCCAGGGCCCGGGCAATTGGCGAGCGGCTCTGTACCAGGACATTCAAACCGCGCACCGCCCACTACTGCGATTTCACCAGCGGGGAACAGCTGCTGGACAGCGGACTGGCCCTGTATTTTCCCGGCCCCAATTCCTTCACCGGCGAGGATGTAGTGGAACTCCAGGGGCACGGGGGCCCGGTAATTCTCGACCAGCTGCTGCGCACGGTCATTCAGCTGGGCGCCCGCCAGGCCAGGCCGGGGGAATTTTCCGAGCGCGCCTTTCTCAACGACAAAATCGATCTGACCCAGGCGGAGGCCATCGCCGACCTGATCGATGCCGGCAGCCAACAGGCGGCCCGCAACGCCGTGCGATCGCTGCAGGGGGCATTCTCAGCGAAAATCGACGAGCTGTGTGAGGCCCTGCTACAGCTCCGGGTCTATGTGGAAGCCGCCATCGATTTTCCCGAGGAGGAGGTGGACTTTCTCAGCGACGGCACAGTGGCTGCCGAACTGGCGCAGCTGCTGCGGCAACTGGCGGAGGTGGAGGATAGGGCGCGCCAGGGCAGCATCCTGCGGGAGGGGATGCGGGTGGCCATCGCCGGTCGCCCCAACGCCGGCAAGTCCAGCCTGCTGAACGCCCTATCCGGGCGCGACGCCGCTATCGTCACCGAAACCGCCGGTACCACCCGGGACATTCTCCGCGAGCAGATCCATATTGACGGCCTGCCCCTTCAATTTGCCGACACCGCCGGACTGCGGGATTCGCCGGATGAAGTGGAACAGATAGGCATTCGACGCGCCTGGGAGGAGTTCCATCAGGCGGACCGCATTCTGCTGGTGGTGGACGCTATGCAGGTGCGGGAACTGGATCCGGACCAGGCCTGGCCGGAATTCACCGCGCGATTACCGACGGACGCCAGCCTCACCCTGGTACTGAATAAGATCGACCTGACAGACTACTCCCCCGGCCTGCAGGCACACACAGATGGCGTGCCGGTTATCGCCATCAGCGCCAAAACCGGCGCGGGGCTGGATGCGCTAAAAGAGCACCTGAAGCAATGCATGGGGTACAGCGGTGCCGCTGAGGGCACTTTCAGCGCCCGCCGACGCCACCTGGATGCCCTGAGGCGCGCTGGGGAACTTGTCGCCCGCGGCGCAAGCCAGCTTCACGAGCAGGCTGCCGGCGAACTGCTGGCGGAGGATCTGCGCATGGCCCAACAATCTCTGGGGGAAATCACCGGCGCGGTCTCCGCAGACCAGTTACTGGGGGAGATCTTCGGCAGTTTTTGTATCGGCAAATAAACTCCGAACAGAAAAGCCCCCTCTCCCGCAGCCCCCCGCTATTGTCGTAGATTTCACGACACTACTGCCTCTCCCCATAACAACCACTCCCCAATCACAAGAGTTGCCCACAGCTTTCCACAGACTTATCCAATAATTACAGAATACCCACAAAAAATTCAAATAATTAGCAATCGGTTGAATGATCCCACGACAACCTCTTACTCAGTGTGTACAAATCTGTGGGAAAAACACCCGGTTTCCCCGGTACAGAGATGGAACAAGTATAGATTTAACCCCAGAGGGCCCAACTTATCCTTTTTGTCCACAGGGGCCCCAAGGGGTTGTGCCCCCCCAAACGCAGGGGTTGACCGGCCAGTTATAATCGAAATAACTCTTTGATAAATATGAAGTTTTTTGGGTTATACCCAGCTGTGGCCAGCCCTAATAACAACAACAAATACAAAATTCTATCTAGTCAGGATAAGTATTAACTTAAATTGTTTTAATCCGGACAGACAAAACGAAACTTTTCATCGGGACCAGAGAGCCTGACCGCGCCCTTCCCCCAACAGGATTTGCTGCCTGGGGGCTGCTGGCGATAAAATGCGCGATCATTTTCACCCTGGCGTACCGAGGCGATGGATTCCCACAACACTTATGACGTGATAGTGGTCGGCGGAGGGCATGCCGGCACCGAAGCCAGTCTCGCGGCAGCGCGCATGGGTGTCCGCACTCTGCTGCTGACCCAAAATATCGATACGCTGGGACAGATGTCCTGTAACCCCGCTATCGGCGGCATCGGCAAGAGCCATTTGGTCAAGGAGGTAGACGCGCTCGGTGGAGCCATGGCCCAGGCCACCGATCTTAGCGGCATACAGTTTCGCGTCCTCAATGCCCGCAAGGGGCCCGCCGTGCGGGCCACCCGCGCCCAGGCGGATCGCGCCCTGTACCGCAGTGCCATACGCGACATCGTCGAGCGACAGGAAAACCTGGATATATTCCAGCAATCGGTCGACGACCTGCTGGTGGAGAAGCAGCGGGTTGTCGGTGTCGTCACCAGTGCCAATGTCCGCTTCCGGGCCAAAACCGTCGTCATCACCACCGGAACCTTTCTCGGTGGCCGCATCCACATCGGCCTCGAACAGCACCCCGGGGGGCGGGCCGGAGATCCGCCCGCGCTGGCTCTGGCGCAGCGGTTGCGCGAACTTCCATTCCGGGTGGAGCGCCTCAAGACCGGCACACCGCCCCGCATCCATGCCCGCTCAGTGGATTTCAGTGGCCTGGAGGAACAGTGGGGCGACAGCCCCGTACCGGTGATGTCCTATCTGGGACACCTCGACCAGCACCCGCGCCAGGTGTGCTGCTGGATCACTCACACCAACTCCCGGACCCACGAGATTATTCGCGGTGGACTGGACCGCTCGCCGATGTACTCCGGGGTTATCGAGGGGGTTGGTCCGCGCTACTGCCCGTCCATCGAGGACAAAGTGCACCGGTTTGCGGACCGGGACAGCCACCAGATCTTTGTGGAGCCGGAAGGCCTGACCACTGGCGAACTCTACCCCAACGGTATCTCCACCAGCCTGCCTTTCGACGTGCAGCAGGCCCTGGTGCGCTCCATCAGGGGGTTCGAGTGGGCCCATATCACCAGGCCCGGTTATGCCATTGAATACGACTACTTCGATCCCCGCGACCTGCTGCCGTCGCTGGAAACCAAGTTTGTCCAGGGGCTCTATTTCGCCGGACAGATCAACGGCACCACCGGTTACGAGGAAGCGGCCGCCCAGGGCCTGTTGGCGGGTGCCAATGCGGCACTGCAGGTCCAGGGGCGCGACCCCTGGTCTCCGCGCCGCGATCAGGCCTACCTGGGGGTATTGGTTGACGATCTGATTACCAGTGGAACCAGAGAACCCTACCGCATGTTCACCAGTCGCGCCGAGCACCGGCTGTTATTGCGGGAGGACAACGCCGATTTGCGCCTCACTGAGAAGGGGCGCGAACTGGGTCTGGTCTGCGAGACCCGCTGGCGGGCCTTCAGCGATATGCGCGAAGCCATAGCCCGCGAGGAGCAGCGACTGCGAGATACCTGGGTGCAGCCGGGCACACCCCAGGCTGCCGCGGCCGAAAAGGTCCTGGGCCAACCACTGGCGCGCGCCTACAGTCTGCTGGATCTGCTGCGCAGGCCACAACTGGGTTACACCGACGTGGCGGGGCTCAAGGGAGAGTCGGTATCTGACCACCGGGTGGGGGAGCAGGTGGAAATTGCAGCCACCTATGCGGGTTATATCGACCGCCAGCAAGAGGAGATCGCCCGCTTGCAGGCATACGAGGACACCCCAATACCGGTGGACTTCAACTACCAGGCGGTGTCCGGCCTGTCCAGTGAGGTTAAGCAGAAGCTGGGCGAGGTGCGCCCGGATTCCCTGGCCCGCGCCGCCCGCATCCCCGGCGTCACCCCCGCGGCGGTATCGCTGCTGCTCATTCAATTGAAAAAGCGCGGCCTCCTGACGCGCAAAAAAGCCGTCTAGCCAAGGTGGCTGGGATCTTTACCGCCCGCGGCGAGATAGACACACTGCGGCGGCGGCTGGCGGAGGCTGCGACGCAGATGTCCATCAGCATGAGTGATGGGCAGAGCGAGCTGCTGCTGCGCTATCTGGATATGTTCGTGCGCTGGAATGGCGCTTACAACCTGTCCGCTATCCGGGATCCGGCACAGATGCTGGAGCGGCATATAATCGACAGCCTCAGTGTGGTGGATCTGTGCGGTGGTGAAAGCGAGTCGCTGGTGGATGTGGGCAGTGGCGGCGGACTGCCCGGCATCCCCCTGGCTATCATGCAGCCGGAGCGGGCGCTCACCCTGCTGGACAGCAACGGCAAGAAAACCCGCTTTCTGTTCCAGGTGGCAACGCAGCTGCCGCTGCCCAATATCACTGTGGTCAATGAGCGGGTCGAGCGGTTCATTCCATCGCAACCCTTCGCCGGTGTGGTCTCCCGCGCCTTTACGACCCTGGCCGATATGGTGGAGAATAGTGAGCACTTGCTAGCGCCCGATGGTAAGTTTTACGCTATGAAAGGCCGGTGGCCGGAAGGCGAGTTGAGCGCTCTTCCAAAAGGGATTAAGGTCGAGCAGGTGCGCCCACTATCGGTACCAGGTTGCGATGCGGATCGCCACCTCATTGTACTGGCCCGCGACTCCGCGCGCGGCGACCCGGCGTAGTCCGCAACCCCAGCGTTTTACAACGGTGAGACATTCACCCGGCGGTCGAAGAGGCCCGCCGGGGCCCCTGTATTGGGCGCCGCCGGTTTACCTGCGCAGCGCACCTGACGGAGGGCTGCATTGGGGGCCGGCACACGGGGCAGAATAAAGGAAAACAACCTTGAGCAAGATATTTGCGGTAGCCAATCAAAAAGGTGGCGTGGGCAAAACCACCACCTGCGTGAACCTGTCCGCTTCCCTGGCTGCCGGCAAGTACCGCGTGTTACTGCTGGATCTGGATCCCCAGGGCAACGCCACCATGGGCAGCGGTGTGGACAAAAATACCCTGCAACTTTCCAGCTACGATGTGCTGGCGTTGGGACTGCCCGCCCACAAGGCGATTCAGTCCACCGTTGGTGGTTTCGACCTGATGCCGGCCAATGGTGACCTGTCCGCCGCGGAAGTTGAACTGCTGGAAATGGATGGGCGCGAGTCGCAGTTGCGCAGGGCGCTGCGGGAACTGCGGGATAATTACGACTATATACTGATCGACTGCCCGCCGTCCCTGAACATGTTGACCGTCAATGCCCTCTGCGCCGCCAACGGGGTGCTGATTCCTATGCAGTGTGAATACTATGCCCTGGAGGGGCTGTCGGCACTTATCGACACCATTGCCCAGATCCAGCGTGCGGTCAATCCTGAGCTCAGGATCGAGGGCATACTGCGCACTATGTACGATCCCCGCAACAGCCTTACCAGCGATGTCTCGCAGCAGTTGACCGACCACTTTGGCGAGCGCCTGTACCGTACCTGTATCCCGCGCAATGTCCGCCTGGCGGAGGCGCCGAGTTTCGGCAAGCCGGCGCTGGAGTACGACCGCCACTCCAAGGGCGCCATTGCCTACCTGGCCCTTGCGGGCGAGATGACACGCCGCCACGGCACTAACCAAAGCCCCGGCCACGCGCAAGCGGCCGCAGTCTGATTCGAGGTATACACTATGGCGGGCCGCCGCAAAGGTTTGGGTAAAAATCTGTCACACCTGATTAGCGGTGACGCCGGTCAGGCTATAGCTCTGGCCACCGGTGAGGCCTCCGGAGCCCAGCTCGAGGGTGAGCTGCGCGAACTGCCGGTGGAGTTTCTGCAGCGGGGCCGCTATCAGCCCCGCAGTGAATTTCCCCAGGAATCTCTGCGCGAACTGGCGGATTCGATTCGCGCCCAGGGCATAGTGCAGCCCATAGTGGCACGCCCCCTGGGTGATCGCAGCTACGAAATCATTGCCGGTGAACGCCGCTGGCGGGCGGCGCAAATGGCCGGGCTGGACCGGGTGCCGGCGCTGGTTCGCGACCTGCCGGACGAAGCTGCCATCGCTATGGCGCTGATCGAAAACATCCAGCGTGAGGATCTGAATCCGGTGGAGGAGGCCACCGCGCTCAAACGGCTACAGGACGAATTTGACCTGACCCAGCAGCAGGTGGCCGACGCCGTGGGCAAATCCCGCACCGCCGTCACCAACCTGTTGCGCCTGCTGAGCCTGACTGCCGAGGCGCGGCGCTTCCTGGAGCGCGGTGACCTGGAGCTGGGGCACGCCAAGGCACTTCTGGGGCTGGCCGGCGAGACCCAGCGCGCCGCTGCGCGCCAGGTAGTGGATCGCGGGCTTACCGTACGCCAGACCGAGGCCCTGGTAAGGCGCCTGCAGCGGCAGTCGCAAGTGCCCCCGGCGCCGGCTGCCGGGGAAAATGCCGATATCCGCCGACTGAGCGAGCGCCTGTCGGAGAAAGTCGGCGTGCCGGTCGCCATCGACCACAAAGACAGCGGAGGGGGGCGCCTGGTGCTGAAATACAGCAGCCTCGACGAACTGGACGGTATCCTCGCCCACCTGGGTTATCAGGAGGGTTGACCGGAGCGCCAATGCACTAATGACAGCTATAACACTTTTTTGAGTATGTAAGTGCTCACTAAAATCCTGTCGTGGATCGAACATCGGCGAAACTTAACCAACTTGGTGAGATTTTCCGGTTGAACCGCCTAGGGCTTACTCCTATAATTCGCTCGCCCAAATTTAGGGCGTAAAGCGCTATATCTCGGTCGGTTTAGTCCCGCCTATGCTCAAACCCCCGGTGTTGATCGTTGCCGCGGTGCAGCTGCTGCTGGTATCGCTCGCCGGTGCAGCATTACATCTTTCCGGCGAGCCAGTGACGGCGCTTTCGGTGGTTATCGGCGGTGCACTGTGTGCACTGCCCAACGCCTATTTTGGGCTGCGCGCCTTTCGCCATGGCGGCGCGCGCGCCGCCCACCGCGTGGTATCGAATTTCTACCGCGCGGAGACAGGAAAATTTGCCCTTACCCTGGTGGGATTTGCTGCGGTGTTTGCGCTGGTGGAGCCTCTGAACCCGGCGGCACTGTTTGCCAGCTACGGCCTCTGTTTGGCGGTGCAGTGGGGGATGGTGGCGCGATTGGTGAGATGATCGCCCGCGTCGCGAGCCGGCGCCTAACGGCGCGGCAAAGAATACATAATTTTACGATTGCTGAGGATCTATGGCAGGCGAAGCTCAAACCGCAACGGACTATATCCAGCACCACCTGCAGAATATGGCCTACGGCAAGCTGCCGGCCGGCTATACCCGTGCTGACGGCAGCGTGCTCACCGAGGGCACCTGGACCTTTGCGCACTCCTCCCAGGAGGCTGCGGATATGGGTTTCTGGGCCATCCATTTGGATACGCTGGGTTGGTCCGCCGCGCTGGGCATGCTGTTCTGCTTTATTTTCGCCCGCGCCGCACGCAAGGCCACTGCCGGTGTCCCTCGCGGTGTGCAGAGCTTTGTCGAGCTGGTGGTGGATTTTATCGACAAACTGGTGAAAGAGACTTTCCCCCACCGCAACAGCATGGTCGCCCCTATGGCGTTGACCATCTTTGTGTGGGTGTTTCTGATGAACCTGATGGATCTGGTGCCGGTGGACTGGCTGCCCATGGCCGCCGCCAAAGCCTCCGGCAATGACCACCTGTTCTTCAAAGTGGTGCCCACCACCGATCTGAACGCCACCCTGGGGATGGCGCTGGCGGTGTTTATGCTGATGATTTTCTTCAGTATCCGGGAAAAAGGCTTCCTGGGGTTTGTGAAAGAGTTGACCCTGCACCCCTTCCACTTCGGCAAGTGGTATGTGGATATTCTTCTGATCCCGTTTAACTTCCTGCTCGAAACTGTGTCCCTGCTGGCGAAGCCGATTTCCCTCGGCCTGCGACTGTTCGGCAACCTCTATGCGGGCGAAATGATTTTCATCCTGATCGCCATAGTGTTCGGGGTGGGCGTGGCTGGCTTTATCGGCGCCGGTCTGCTGCATATGGGCTGGGCGATTTTCCATATTCTGGTCATCACCCTGCAGGCATTCGTGTTCATGGTGCTCACTACGGTGTATATGGCCATGGCCCACGACCGGGAAGATGAACACGAGAGCGACCACTGAATTACACCAGTTAATCAACCCGACTTTTTTACCAACTCTTAGTCTTATAAATGGAGAACACAATGGAAGCACTTGGTCTGGTTTACATCGCGAGCGCACTGCTGATCGGTTTGGGCGCGCTGGGTACCGCCATAGGTTTCGGCACCCTGGGTGGCAAGCTGCTGGAAGGTTCCGCACGTCAGCCGGAGCAGGCTCCGGCTCTGCAGGGCAAGATGTTCCTGATGGCGGGCCTGCTGGACGCGGTACCGATGATCGGTGTCGGTATTGCCATGTACCTGATCTTCGCCGTCGCTCCCGGTCTTGTTTAATGGCACCTTCCCAATTGCCCTTAACCCCCAAGTTCTTGTGAACAAGAACAGCGAGCAAGAGGTGTCGGTGTGAACATCAACCTGACTCTTATCGGCCAGTCGATTACATTCCTGGCCTTTGTATGGTTTTGCTGGAAGTTCGTGTGGCCGCCCCTGCTTGGCATCATGCAGGAGCGCGAGCAAAAGATTGCTACCGGATTGGAAGAGGCCGAGCGCGCGGGCAAAGACCTGGAGTTGGCCCAGCGCAAAGCCGCTGACCAGCTGCGCGAAGCCAAGGAACAGGCGGCGGAAATCATTGAAGGCGCCAACAAGCGTGCCAATCAGATTGTCGATGAAGCCAAACAGGCCGCGCTGGACGAGGGCGACCGCCTGAAAGCTGCCGCCCAGGCGGAGATAGCACAGGAAGTTAACCGTGCCAAAGAACAGTTGCGCAGCCGTGTCGCGGCGCTGTCTGTGGCCGGCGCGGAGAAAATTCTTGCGGTCAATATCGACGCTGCGGCGCACGATGGCCTGATCGAACAACTGGCAGCGGACCTATAACCGAGGAACCCCATGGCGGAACTCAGCACTCTGGCCCGGCCCTATGCCAAAGCCGCGTTTGCCAGCGCCAGTGAAGCCTCCGACCTGAAGGGTTGGAGTGCGGGTCTGGCGACGGCGGCGGCGGTCAGCCAAAGCCACAAGGTTGGCGAACTGTTGGACAATCCACAGCTTACCAGCGAAGCGCGCGCAGACAGTTTTCTGTCTGTCTGTGGCGACAAACTCAGCGAACCCGGCAAGCGCTTCATTCGGCTGCTGGCGGAGAATCACCGCCTGCGGCTGCTGCCGGAAATTTCCTCCCTGTTTGAGGAGCTGAAGGCACAGGCGGAAGCCACCCTGGATGTGGAAGTGGTGTCTGCGCACCCGCTGAGTGAAGCACAGGCACAGCGGCTAACCCGGGCTCTGGGCGAGAAGTTTGCACGGGAAGTGCACCTGCGCAGTTCAGTGGACGAGAGTCTGCTGGGGGGCGCGGTCATCCGCGCCGGTGACACAGTAATCGACGGCACTCTACGCGGTCGTCTGACCAAACTCGCCGAGGCGATGAACTCCTAAATTGCTTTCCCGGACGGCGCATGCCGCTGCCCGGGAGTTTGAGGAACAGAGCATGCAGCAACTGAATCCCTCTGAGATCAGTGAAATTATCAAGAGCCGCATCGACAGTCTCGATGTGAGCACCCAGGCCCAAAATGAGGGCACCATTGTTTCCGTATCGGACGGCATCATCCGTATCCACGGCCTGGCCGAAGCGATGTACGGCGAAATGATCGAGTTCCAGGGCGGTGTCTACGGCATGGCGCTGAACCTGGAGCGGGACTCCGTCGGCGCGGTTATCCTGGGCGACTACAAGTCCCTGGCGGAAGGCCAGAGCTGCCGCTGTACCGGGCGTATCCTGGAGGCGCCGGTCGGTCCGGAACTGCTGGGCCGGGTGGTGGATGCACTGGGCAACCCGATCGATGGCAAGGGGCCTTTGAACAACAAGCTGACCGACGCGGTAGAAAAGGTGGCGCCCGGCGTTATCGCCCGTCAGTCTGTGGATCAGCCGGTGCAAACCGGTCTGAAAGCCGTGGATACCATGATTCCCATCGGCCGCGGCCAGCGCGAGCTGATCATCGGCGACCGCCAGATCGGCAAGACCGCCGTTGCCATCGATGCCATCATCAACCAGAAAGGCACCGGCATTAAGTGTATCTACGTCGCTGTCGGACAGAAGCAATCCTCGATTGCCAACGTGGTGCGCAAGCTGGAAGAGCACGGCGCCATGGAGCACACCATTGTGGTTGCCGCCGGCGCCGCCGATCCGGCCGCCATGCAGTTTCTGGCTCCCTATGTGGGCTGCACCATGGGCGAGTACTTCCGCGACCGCGGCGAGGATGCCCTGATCATCTACGATGATCTCACCAAGCAGGCCTGGGCCTACCGGCAGATTTCCCTGTTGCTGAAGCGCCCGCCGGGTCGGGAAGCCTACCCGGGTGACGTTTTTTACCTGCACTCCCGTCTGCTGGAGCGGGCCGCCCGGGTCAACGCCGAGTATGTGGAAAACTTCACCAAGGGGGAGGTGAAAGGCAAAACCGGCTCTCTGACTGCCCTGCCGATCATCGAAACCCAGGCCGGTGACGTTTCCGCGTTTGTACCCACCAACGTGATTTCCATCACCGATGGCCAGATCTTCCTGGAAACCGATCTGTTCAACTCCGGTATCCGCCCGGCAATCAACCCGGGTATCTCCGTGTCCCGTGTGGGTGGTGCGGCGCAGACCAAGGTCATCAAAAAACTGTCCGGCGGCATTCGTACCGCTCTGGCCCAGTATCGCGAACTGGCGGCCTTCTCCCAGTTCGCCTCGGATCTGGACGAGGCCACCAAGGCCCAGCTGGATCACGGCCAGCGGGTGACCGAGCTGATGAAACAGAAGCAATACTCGCCCATGTCTATCGCCGATATGGCTGTTTCCGTGTACGCCGCCGACAAGGGTTACCTGAAAGATGTGGACGTAGCCAAAGTGCTGGATTTCGAGTCCGCCCTGCTCGCCTACATGAACAGCGAACACGCAGAGCTGATGGCAAAAGTGAACAGCAGTGGCGACTACAACGATGAAATCGAAGCCGGCTTCCGGGCTGCTGTCGAGAAGTTCATCGCCACCGGCAGTTGGTAAACACGACTAACGGTACGGCGTGTCTCCATAAAGACCGCCGTGCCCCGGCAGGGTAATCAACTATGGCAGGCGGAAAAGAAGTACGCACAAAAATTGCCAGCATCAAGAGCACGCAGAAAATCACCTCCGCGATGGAAATGGTTGCTGCCAGCAAGATGCGCAGAGCTCAGGACCGCATGGCACTGGGGCGCCCCTATGCCCAGCGCATTCGCGCAGTCATCGGCCACGTGGCCAACGCCTCGGCGGAATACCAGCATATCTATCTGCAGGAGCGTGAGGCCAAGCGGGTGGGTTACATTCTCGTATCCACCGATCGCGGCCTCTGTGGCGGTCTCAACATCAATATGTTCAAGGCCGCCATCCGCGATATGCAGGCCTGGTCTGAACAGGGTGTGGATGTGGAGATTTGCGCGGTGGGCAACAAGGCCGCCGGATTCTTCAACGCTATCGGCGGCAAAGTGGTGGCTGCACTTCGGGATGTCGGTGATCAGCCCCAGGCAAACAAACTGATCGGCTCGGTGAAGGTCATGATGGACCGTTTCGCCGCCGGTGAGATAGATCGCCTGTTCCTGGTATCCAATGAGTTCGTCAACACCATGTCGCAGAAGCCGCGGGTCGAGCAGCTGCTGCCGCTGCCCAGGGACGAGAGCGAACAGCTCAAGCACGAGTGGGACTATCTCTACGAGCCGGGCCCGGTTGAACTGCTGGACGGACTCCTGGCGCGTTACATTGAGTCCCAGGTCTACCAGGCGGTTGTGGAAAACAAGGCCTGCGAACAGGCCGCGCGCATGATTGCGATGAAAAGCGCCACCGACAATGCCGGTGAACTGATCGACGCACTGCAACTTGTGTACAACAAGGCGCGCCAGGCCGCTATCACCCAGGAACTGTCCGAGATTGTCGGCGGAGCCGCCGCGGTTTAAGAGCGGCCGAAAGAATTTTGATTTGAGGATGCGTAAATGAGTAACGGGCAAATTGTGCAAGTAATCGGAGCGGTTATCGACGTGGAGTTCCCGCGCGATTCTGTGCCGAACGTATACGATGCGCTGGTGTGTGAGGACAAGGATCTCACCATGGAAGTGCAGCAGCAGTTGGGTGACGGCGTGGTTCGCGCCATTGCCATGGGCTCTTCTGAAGGGGTGCGCCGCGGCCTGGCAGTGACCAACACCGGTGCCCCTGTGTCTGTACCTGTGGGCCACGAGACCCTGGGACGCATTATGGACGTGCTCGGCAACCCCATCGATGAGTGCGGCCCTATCGGAGAAAAGGAACGCGCTTCCATCCACCGCCCTGCCCCCACCTATGAAGAGCAGTCCAGCTCCACTGAACTGCTGGAGACCGGCATCAAGGTCATCGACCTGGTGTGCCCCTTCGCCAAGGGCGGCAAGGTAGGCCTGTTCGGCGGCGCCGGTGTGGGCAAGACCGTCAATATGATGGAACTGATCAACAATATCGCCACCGAGCACTCCGGCCTGTCCGTCTTCGCCGGTGTCGGTGAGCGCACCCGCGAGGGCAACGACTTCTACCACGAGATGCAGGAAGCCGGCGTGGTCAACGTGGAGGAATTCTCCAAGTCCAAGGTGGCGATGGTCTATGGGCAGATGAATGAGCCGCCCGGCAACCGCCTGCGCGTGGCACTCACCGGTCTCACCATGGCGGAAAAATTCCGTGACGAAGGCCGCGACGTACTCCTGTTCGTGGACAATATCTACCGTTACACCCTGGCCGGTACTGAAGTGTCCGCACTGCTGGGCCGTATGCCTTCTGCAGTGGGATACCAGCCCACCCTGGCGGAGGAAATGGGGGTTCTGCAGGAGCGTATCACCTCCACCAAGACCGGCTCCATCACCTCTATCCAGGCGGTCTACGTGCCCGCGGACGACCTCACCGACCCCTCGCCGGCCACTACCTTCGCGCATCTGGACTCCACTGTGGTACTGAGTCGCGATATCGCCGCCAAGGGTATCTACCCGGCCGTGGATCCCCTCGACTCCACCTCCCGCCAGCTGGACCCACTGGTAATCGGACAGGAGCACTACGAAGTGGCCCGCGGCGTGCAGTCAGTGCTGCAGCGTTACAAGGAGCTCAAGGACATTATCGCCATCCTGGGGATGGACGAGCTGTCCGAAGAGGACAAGCAGATAGTGGCGCGCGCGCGCAAGATCGAGCGCTTCCTGTCCCAGCCGTTCCATGTCGCCGAGGTATTTACCGGTGCCCCGGGCAAGTATGTGTCCCTGAAGGAAACCATCCGCGGCTTCCGCGGTATTCTCAACGGCGACTATGACCATATGCCAGAGCAGGCTTTCTATATGGTCGGCACCATCGACGAGGCGGTGGAGAAAGCTGAAAAAGCCAAGTAAGCGCAAAGGCCCGCCAGCGATGCTCCGCCCAGGCGGGTCTTTCGAGCCAACTACCACAAAATGAGGTAGCCTAGATGGCTATGACTGTACATTGCGACATTGTAAGCGCTGAGGAATCCCTCTTCTCCGGACTGGTGGAGATGGTGGTCGTAAGCGGTGTCGAGGGCGAGCTGGGCATCTCCTACGGGCACGCCCAGCTGCTGACCATGCTCAAGCCGGGACCGGTGCGCATCATCAAGCAGGGTGGCGAAGAGGAAGTCCTTTTTGTCAGCGGTGGCTACGCAGAGGTGCAGCCGAATATGGTCACCATCCTCGCCGACGTCGCCGAGCGCGAGATCGATGAGCAGGCCGCACAGAAAGCCCGCGAAGAGGCGGCACACGCCCTGCACCAGGCACCGGCAGAAGTGGACTATGCACGGATCTCCGCCCAGCTGGCGGAGGCCGAAGCGCGGCTCCGCACCCTGCAGGCCATCCGCAAGGCCGCCGGCAAGTAAGCCATAATTTTCCCGGTGATGGATTGAATCGCCAGGTGGTAAAAAAGCAGCTTCGGCTGCTTTTTTATTGCACTTAATTTATTAACCGGGCATTCCAATGCAGGATTTCTCATCGACTGGATTGCCATCCCGAAAGGCTGCCCAATTAAGTGGAGTTGATTGCTTTTCACAGCCCGGGGTAGCGATCCAGACCGGAAACCGGCTGCGACACTCCGAGCATTTACACGTTTGATTTGCCCCCCGAACACTCATATTCGAGACGGCGGCCTGCAAGCCCCGGCTAATCAACCTTCAATGTAATCCCCTGCTCTAATTTCACCACCCCTCACCTTACCTTCTGGTCGAATTGCGAATAGAGAAATTCGCGACACAAATTTAAAAATAACACTCTGAAAAGTAATCCGCGCCATTTTGTCAACCCATTATTCAGGTTGTTTTGTCTTTAGGCGTCAAATAATAGTCCCATAAGCGTCACAAAAGTTTTAGAGAGGAGGTTGAAAGGTACCTCTATCACAAAACAAATAAACCAAAGGGGTTGGTGAAAATGATCAGGAAAAAATCAGATAACGACGCAACACTACCGTTTTTGACGAGTGTATCCACAGCGGTGCTTGTGGCGGTGCTCAGTCCATGGGCCTTGTCCCAGGAGACAGAAGGAACCGCGTTAAGTGAAGAGGAGGTGACCGCTGAATCGCAGGGATCGACGGGGGCCGGCACTATACAGGATGGTGATATAGAACAAGTGGTGGTCACAGGTTCCAGGCTGAGGCGCGATACTTTCTCCAGCATTGCGCCGCTTCAGATCATTGATGCGGAGGGGGCCCGGGAGGCCGGAGCCATAGACACCTCCACGATTTTACAATCCAGTGGCGTCGCCACTGGCCAGCAGATAGACCTGACTTTTGCCGGCTTTGTGCTGGATAACGGCCCTGGCGCATCCACGGTAGATCTGCGTGGTCTCGGTGCCGGGCGCACTCTGGTGTTACTGGATGGGCGCCGCTTGGCGCCGGCCGGCGTGGAGGGTGCGCCGGTTGCGCCGGATCTCAACCTCATACCGGCGTCATTGGTACAACAGTACGACCTGCTTCTGGACGGCGCTTCTTCGGTATATGGCTCCGACGCGGTGGCGGGCGTGGTAAATGTGATCCTGAAAAAGGATTTCGAAGGTGTGGATTTCGAGGTGTTTAGTGTTAAGCCGCACCAAAGTGCGGGGGAAGAAAACACTCTCAGTTTTAGTTGGGGTGAGAACTTCGATCGCGGTTTTATCGGAATGGGGCTGGAGTATTTTCGCGCTAATGCAGTGACTTTGGCCGACCGCGAGTGGACTGACGGCTGTAGTGTCAACCGTGAAATCGGCACCGATGGCAGAATCTATACCGACGAGGCCTTCGATAGGGAGGTCTATGGTATGGAGACCGGCGGTTGCGGGCGCGGGCTACTGGCTGGAAGGGTGATAGTGCCGACGGTAATTGGAGGTAGTATCTACTCCACACCCGGCAGCAGCAATGGTGGCTGGCCGGGCTTCTCCGAGAGCAACTTCTCGAGCGCGTTTGGCGTGGACGGCGATGGCGACGGGGTCACCGATATCAATTTTCACGACTACGATCTTAACGGCCGGGATCTGTTTTCCCATCTGCTGCCGGAGCGGGAGCGCGGCAGCTTTATGGCCTATGGGGAGTATACTTTCGATGGTGAATTCAACCTGACCCCCTTCTTTGAAACCCTCTACGCCAAGCGCGAGAATTTTATCGATTCCGGACCGCCCCAGCTGTTCCCTTGGGTGCCGGCGGACAACCCCTTCAGCATCTGCAACCCGGATGGGGTGCGGGGCGTCGACTGTGGCCTAGCCTGGGATGCGTTGATGACCAACCCGAATTTTGTTGCCCAGTATGTGGACGCATACGGTGTCACTCCGGAAGAAGACGGCCAATTGGTCGGCGCCGTGGGGCCGCTCCGCATACGGCCGGTAGTGGCGGTACAGGGTGATCGCAATCGGACGAATGTGGAGGTTGCGCAGCTGAGGTTTGTGACTGGCCTCCGCGGTGACCTGCCGATGCTGAACGTGGGCACTCTGTCTGACTGGTCCTTTGAGCTTGCGGCTTCTTTGACCAAGTCGGACGGCAAAGCCAGCCGTATTGGTATTCGCGAAGACCGTCTGGATCAGTCGCTGGAAACCACTATCGAGGACCCGGACAACCCCGGCAATTTTATCTGCACACCCCTGCCTGGCGAGAGCACCTGCGTACCGGTGGATATGTTTGCCGATTCTCTCTACCAGGGGATTCTCGGTGATTTTGCCACCCAGGCAGAGCGGGATTATTTGTTCGATAGCCGGGACTTTGATACCCGCTACTACCAGACGATTTTCAGCGCCTACGCGAGCGGCAAGGTACTGACCCTGCCCGCCGGGGATGTGATCCTCGGTTTGGGCCTGGAACATCGGAATGACCGCATCAAGTCCCTGCCGGACGATATAGCGCGGGATGGCCTGTTTTTTGGTTTCTTTTCCGATGGTGGCGCCACCGGCAACAAGGATACCAGTGAAGCCTATGTGGAGATAGAGGTTCCAGTACTGGCGGGCAGGTTTTTGGCTGAGGAGTTAAAAACCAACGTGTCTGCCCGCTATACCAAAGATGAGCTTTACGGCGGCGCCTGGACCAATACCACCAAGCTGGCCTATCGCCCGGTAGATTCATTGCTGTTGCGCTCTACCTATGGCACCTCCTACCGCGCACCGAATCTGCGGGAAAATTTTCTGCGAAACCAGACCGGCTTTGGTGGGGTCTTCGATCCCTGTTTAATTCCAGATAGAGCGCTGGATCCGCGTACGGGAGGCTATATACCTGAACTGGACAACCGAGCGGACTATGTATTGGCAAATTGTCGCGCCAGCGGAGTTGACCCCACCAGCTTTGAAAACAGCGGTTTTAACACATATAGCGTAGAAGTGGGGGAAGGGGGAAGTCTCGACCTGGAAGAGGAAACCTCCGAATCCTTTACCGTCGGCTTTTCCTATGAGCAGCCGTTTTTTGATGATTTTAATCTGACATTTGGCATGACCTACTATGATATAGAGATTGAAAACTCCATTATCGAGCCTTCGGCCCAATTCCTGATTAATGACTGTTATAACGATGTGCAAGGAACCAGTGCTTTCTGCTCCCAGCTGGTGCGTGGTGCTGATGGCTTCCTTGACTTCATTGATGCGGCATTTGTTAACCGCGACAGTGAAATCGCACGGGGCATAGACTACAACCTGCGCTATGAACAACCGGTTACGCTGTTTGGTGCGCCTCTGGATCTGTCCGCCAATTTGATCTTTAACCGGGTTCTGGAGCGTACCCTCACCTATATCGATGATGAAGGGGTAGCGGATATCGACCGATTTACCGGTACATTTGGCTTTCCTCGCTGGCAGGGGCGCGGTGAATTCCGGGTGGAATACGATAACTATCGCTTTACTTGGACTTCCCGATATATCGGTAATGTAGAGCAGGATGACATTGATATCGACGAGTTCAACGATATTTTCGATAGCGCCGATACAGGAGAGCCTTCCGATAGCTGTGTGGGTCCTGCAGAAGGCGGGGTTGACTGCCGGGATATAGGATTTGCCGACGACTATGTGGTTCACTCGGTCTCGCTGTATTATTACGGTGACAACTGGACCGCGGGTTTGGGCCTGAATAATGTGTTCGAAAAGGAACCGCCCCAGGTGGATGGCAATGAGATACTGGCCGTCAACAATACCCCTATCGGCTATGGCTATGACTTGCAGGGGCGCACTCTATTCCTGAACCTGCAAAGAAACTTTTAGTTGACAACAAGTACTGAAGAGCCCGCTTTTGCGGGCTTTTTCGCTAGTTTCTATCGATGGTTGTGATAAACGTCTGGTTTGATTGAGAAAGGATTATGCAACTAGGAAGATACTTTCTGCTGACAGTTGGGGCGTTGCTTGGCTTTACAGCTTTAGCTATGGAGGACAAGCCCTATCCACTGGATTACTGGGCCCTGCGCCATGTGATCAGCAATGTGGCGATTTCCCCCGATGGCAACCATGTCGCCCTGATGAAAATACCCACCAAGGATGGAGACCCGATTATTGAAGTCTATCGGACCGATAAACTCGATGGGGAACCCTACCGAATCAACTCGGATCCCATGGAGATCCAGCAATTCTTCTGGGTGGGCAATGATGTATTGGGGATGCGTTTACGACAAAAGGTACGTGATAAGATAGAGGGTTTTAACCAGGGGGTCTACGAATATTTGCTGGCATCGGTGGATATCAAGCGACAGAAACTAAAAAAGTACGATCAACTTGGTGCGGAAATAGAGAATGTACTGCCGGGCAAAAAAAACCGTATCGTGTTCTCTTATCTCCCCGGCGGTGAAAAAAGCAAACTCAAGGCCGCTTTCCGGCCCCGCACCTACTATGAGTTAAATGTAAAGACGGGGACCAAAAAGCTGTTGCTGCGCGGCAAGCTGGATATGGGACAAATGGAGTTTGACGGCGACGGCGATCCCTGGCTGGCGCGCGGCTTTGATATCGGCGAGGGCGAGTTCGTCTGGTACCAGCGCCTGACGGACCCGGCCAGGTGGAATGAGTTTTATCGCCAGAGCGAAGACTCCTTCGAGACCTTCACGGTATCGGGTTTCGATACCGAGGACCCGTCGATTTTGTTTGTAGTGGCCCACAATGGTGATGACAAGGCGGGTCTGTGGGAATTCGATCTCGATTCCAACAGCTTTGGCGAACTTGTATACCGGCGCGGCGATGTGGATGTATCCGGGGTGCGCTTTCACAGCAACGATTGGCAGCACGCGGACAGTGTAGTCGGTGTGGTTTACCAGGCGGGGAATGTGGAAGTTGAATACTTTGACGAAGTGGAAATGGCGACCCAACAACAGTTGGAACAGGTGGTTCCCAACGCCCACTATGTGCGAATCAACAGCCGCTCCCGGGATGGCAAAAGCCTCACCATCTACAATGTCGGACCCCGGGATCCGGGTACCTATTACCTGCTTCACAGTGGCAAGCTGACCAAACTCGGCAGTCGCCAGCCATTGCTGGAGGCGGACCGGCTGGCGGATGTGCGCTATATCAAATATAAAGCCAGAGACGGCCGCACTATACCCGCCTATATGACTATCCCCAACGGCAAGCCGCCATTCCCGGCCATAGTGATGCCCCATGGGGGCCCTTTTGTGTCTGAACTGGCCCTGTACGACGAATGGGCGCAGATGCTAGCCAACAATGGCTACCTGGTGTTGCAGCCCCAGTATCGTGGCTCCCGCGGCCTGGGTTTGGAGCACTACCAGTCGGCCTTTATGGACGGCGGCCAGGGCGGCAAAAAGATGCAGGATGATAAAGACGACGGTATGCTGTACCTGGTAGACCAGGGTTGGGCTGATCCGGAGAGGTTGGCGATCTTTGGCTGGTCCTACGGTGGCTATGCTGCGCTTGTTGCCGCGAGCAGGGAAGCACAGATTTACCAGTGTGCCATTGCCGGTGCGGCCGTATCCGATAACCAAATGCAGGTCAATTACTATCGCTCGCGGCTACGCGGCGCGGGCAAGATAGAACAGCTGCGCATGTGGGATGACAGCCTGTCCCCCCTGGAGGAGGTGACCAAGGTCAATATACCCATTTTGCTGATACACGGGGATGTGGATCAGAGAGTGCCCCCGGAGCATGCGGAGAAATACCGTCAGGCCCTGGCGAAATCCAACAAGTCGTTTGAATATGTGGAACTGGAGGGGGCGGACCACTTCAGCAACACTCTTTTCTACCGCCATCAAAAAAACCTGTATGAGTCGATGATTGCCTATCTCAAGGGCAGTTGTGGTCCCGACGGACTTTAGAAGTCACCCGGCGGCCAGATAAGTTGCCGGATGAATGGGCACCAGGCAGCCTCATGGGCCCACTAAAGGTCAAGCTGAGCGGGAAGCGGCGGACGCCGCTTCCCGCTCAGCTATTTGACAGCTACCAGGGGGCTGGTAAAAACCCTGCAAAGGAAAATCTTCCCCTACTATTCCGCCCCTTCAGTTGGTATTTGAAACAGTGCCCCCAGGTTAATGGAGCCGTGTTCCGCTGGATCCTGGGGATTATTGGTGCCGGGATTGCCGGGGTTCAGGTTGGAGGCGGTGTCGTCCGGGGGAAACAGCACCAGTGTTTGCAGGAATTCGCGCAATTGTGCCTGCTGGTCCTCCGACAGTCCCACATAGGCGTTTCTGGCCAGCTCCGCTTCACCCCCGTGGCGCCTGATAACCTGGTCCAGGTTGATACTGCGGCCATCATGCCCGTAGGGTGCGGTGGAACCAACGCCCCACAGGGGCTCGGTTACAAAATGGGTTACCTTGGTGCCATCGTATTCCCGCTCGTGGAAGGCCGGGCCGAGATCGTGCCGCTTTAAATCGGAGAAAAAGTTTTCCACCACAAAGGGATTCTCCTCCGGCAGTAGCAGGGGATAGAGGTCGCCGTCATCCACCTGAAAAAACCTGGTGCTTGCGGTGGAGAACAAACTGTTAAAAATGCCCTGGAAGGGGTCGTACTGGGTTTCCACATCGGCCACACGCCGGTCGGCGTCGACGGTGAGTTGTCGTGTATGGCAGCCGGTACAGCCTATATCGTCCATCAGCTGGCTGCCGGCCTGGGTTCTGGCGCTGGTCTTGTACTGGCCGGGTTTGAAGTAATTCAGCAGGTAGAACTCCATATGATCCAGCAGTGCGGCGTCTACCTCGTTGGTTTTGCCATCGCCGTCCGGGTCGGCACCGGTACTGCAGGTTGGGGGTCTCTCAAAAGTGTCTGCGGCGGGATCGTACAGGAAGCCAGACGGACTGAGCATGACCTGGGGATTCGCCGGGTCGGTGACGGCGCAAAGGATCGGGTCCACCGTCTGCATACCCATTTCATCGTTGAAGGCGCCGACAATAAACTCACGCATGGATACGGTGCCGCCCTGGGCAAAGAAGGGGCGGATACGCAGATCGTCGTTGACTCCTACTACACCACTGGTGTCCACACTGCCATCCGCGAAGGCGGTGATGGAGCCGAACTCCACACTTTTCGCCAATAGATCCTTGGTAACGGTGCCGGGGCCGCTGGCGGGGATAGATACCGTTGCCCGGCCATAGCTAATAAAAGTGACTTCGTCATTAAAGGTCTTCTTATTATTGGAGCCACCCAGCACCACCGTATGCTGTCCTGCGGACAGGGTGCGGCTTAGTGATCTGCTTGTGATGCCGGTATTCATGTCCCCGCCGCCATTGCCATTTCCGCTGAAGGAAGCGAGTACCGTCTGCTGTCCGTCAATGGCGATAATTGCGTTGGAGACCTCATCGCTTTCATATTCGGACGACTGGATCAATCGAAAGTCAAAGTCAAAGACCACCTCAGCGGCGGCGGTCAGAGTAAAGGTGGTGGACCAACCACCCGACATACCCGTCACGAACGCATCGTCGATACCGCCCAAGACGGTAACCGCGCGTGTATCGGTGCCGTCGACGGACAGCTGACCGGAACTATATCCAGGTTGGTTGGTGCCAAACGGGTCATCCACGAACTGGAAGCCGTCGGTGCCCCCCTCGAAGTCTGCTTCGACAAAGGTCTCTCCAGGCACGCCGTTGACGGCTTCGTCGATTGCCATGGCTCTTATAGCGCGCAATTCGGCGGTCATTTCATCGGCCAATTGCTCCATAAGTCCAAGTCCAAACAGATGTGGGGCATCGCGGCTGTCCGGCCTGGTGGCCACGTCGCCGCCAAATCCGGCGGCTCCTCTGGGTCTGCCGTGGCAGGCGGCACAGCTGTCGGCCAGCCCGGCGCCCAGTGCCCGCATCTGGGTGACGTCGCCGTTCGATGCCGGGTTGACGCGTGGCCCGATGCCTTCCGCGATGGAGAATTTGCGCTGAAACAGCTGACGCCCCCGCCTGATCGAGCGGGCGGGATCGCGTTTGATCAAATATATGGATGACCCTGGGATATCGACGGCACCCTGGCCTGCGCCAATTTGGCCTTGTAATGATTTTCCGATAGTACCGCCCGGGGCCTTAATGTTGTTGTTTTCATCTACCAGCGATTTGTCGAGCAGTTGGGCGAACGCCGGCTGAGTGATTAGTGCAGCGAAAATCAATGGCGTGAGTTTTCCCATATGCATATAGGATTCTCCTAAATCTGTTCTGGCGGTAGCGCACCACGACAGCGATTGCACGGGTAATACGCGACTGATACAAAGCGATAGATTGCGTACGGCTGGCCCGGAAGCAATAGAGGTATCGCCACCAACCAATATGTTGGGTAATTTAAATGGGGACTGCGTATTGGGTATTTATATTTGCTTTTATTTTAAGTGCGCAGTTCAGATAGCAGCTGCAAGCGGGTTCATTGTTCGGACCTGGCCAGGTGGCCGTTGGTCAAATGATTGAATTTTTATTTGGTGTACGAATCATTAAGGGCGCAACGATTGCGATACGTCTCTTTCGATAGCATTCAGTGCACACTTGTGTCGCTGGCATAGAAAGGCTCAGAAGTTGCCAGCGGACACTACTCGGATTACCCCATACCTGTTACCGGAACTCACAGCTTCCGGCACCACCCTCAATGGAGGGGCATCCAGTCTGTGAAGATAACGGTTGGCGAAATACAAGGGAAGGGCTGCAACTAAAAGTGGCGCTTGCCTTGCTCACTTCGTTGCCACCTATGGTGTGGATGAACTAGTGACCAAGCGAGGACCTGGTCGCCTATCATCAATGACCGACGAGTCATTATCCCGGGAGGGGACGACAAAATTGAAGGAAAGCACTCTGCAGCAAGTTACCGGTCACTATTAACCCGGAAGTTTATAGAGTTGCCGACTTGATGATCTTGTGAAATGACCAAGTCTCCGTTGTTGTTCAAGAAACGCCAGGGGTGGAAACTGGACGGCGGGAAGAAAAAGGCGCAAGATGCTTGTAACTATGAAGCTGATGTCACCGCATCCTGGGTGATGGCCGGACGGGAACCCTGCAAAGGCAATTGCAGTCTACTGTCACAGGTCCCTTCCCCTGCACTGTAGGAAAGCTTTCATGCGAAGTTGGCTCCTTTTACTCCTGGTATCGCAATCGCTGCTGCTGGTTGACGCGGTGCGCGCGGAGACGGGCCTGCTCGACTCGCGGGACACAATCGCTTACACAGGCTCTCAGCAGACCGAAGAGCGGTTTTCCACCCCCCGCAATGAGGGTGTTGAGGACAGCCCTCCGGCCACTGTTTTCAGCTTCCAGCGCCCCTGCAAATTCTGTCCATATACTCTCCCTTATAACCGCCCCACCCTGCCCGCCTCTCGGGGCAGCAAGGCCATCAGGGCTCCTCCCCTGGCGTAACCCCATCTATAGACACAGCAGCCGCGCGGTGGCGTTCCCCACCGTTGGCAACCATTGTGCGCGCTGTCGGAGCGACGCTTAGGTCGCAGAATCGAATGATGTGAGTTAACGCCATGAAAAACTTGGATTTTTTACAACTTGAAGACCTTGATCAACTGGTTTACCCGGAGAATTTCAGCGAACTGTCCCTGGATTCCCCCGCACTCAGCTTTGTCACGGATTTCAAAGATCACCACCCGCCATTGTTGACCCCGTCCGTGGCCGCCGCCGATGCCGCCAAAGTGATGCAGGCCGGGCACCTGAACACCGTGCTGGTGGTTGATAATGAGGGCCGTTTTAGCGGCTTGCTGACTGCGGAGGACATCAGTTCCCAGCGTGTCATGCAATTTGTGGCGGCGGGCATGAAGCGGGATGAGCTGACGGTTGCTGACCTGATGCGTCCCCGCAGTCAACTGAAAATGCTCAGCTACGAACAGGTGTCTAAAAGCAGGATCCGCGAAGTACTGGGGGCTATGCGCCGGGATGGGCAAAAGGACTGCCTGGTGGTGGATACAGAAATGCACCATGTGCGCGGATTGATCAGTGCTGCCGAGACAGGCCAGCGTCTGCACGCGGAGATCAATATCGACGAGG
Organism: Microbulbifer sp. TYP-18; assembly: GCF_040932045.1. NCBI lineage: Bacteria > Pseudomonadati > Pseudomonadota > Gammaproteobacteria > Cellvibrionales > Microbulbiferaceae > Microbulbifer > Microbulbifer sp. TYP-18. The sequence continues at coordinate 42,334 of NZ_JBFRBC010000005.1, read as the reverse complement.
CGCCCACAGTGGCGGGTATTTTGCGCGAATTGGCACCGGTTCACTGATTGCCCTTTCGGCTCCTGGCTGAGGGTTTCAATATAGAGCCGCCCTACAGTTGGCCGTTATTGGTAGGGGGGAATCATACCGACCTGAGGCTGCTAAGGTTCCGTCAAACGCGCCCTGCCAATGGGATCCCAACGGCAGGGAGGGATAGACAGCTAAACCACTGCTGCCGCTCAGATGGGCGCGGGTACCGCCGCGCGTACCAGAAAGCCGACCAGGTAAGCCAACCCAGCCGCCGCGCCGCCCAGTAAAAGCGTCTTGAGGCCGGCGGTAACAACATTGGTTGCGTATACCAGGCTCTTGCACATACCGGTCAGGAAGAACATGGCGGCGGCCAGTACGCAGCTGCTGAGAAACTGTTCCCGTGGTGTTGCTGTGGACAGGAAATAGGGGACCAGCGGCATAGCGCCGACGGTGACAAATGCGAAAAAAGTCACCAGGGCGGAGCCCAGTGGGCTGCTGCGGGAGCGCCCTATTCCGTACTCTTCGCTCAACATGGTATCGATCCACAGGCGCCGGTCAGCGGTGATGGTGGCGACTATTGTTTCCAGGGTGTGACCGTGAAACCCCTTGCCGGCAAAAATCTGCCGGATTTCCTCGCGCTCCCCTTCCGGTACCAGTTGGATATGCTGTTCCTCCGTGCGTCGCGCAGCTTCCGCATGGGCGAGTTCGGCGTCCACCGCTTCGTAATTGCTTACCGCCATACTAAAGCCATCGGCCAGCAGGTTGGCCAGGCCTAGAACCACCACTACGGTCGCGGAGAAACCGGCACCGAAAGCACCGGCGACAATCGCAAAGGTGGTCACGCAGCCGTCGATGGCACCCAGTACCAAGTCGGAGATTTTTGGCGAGGGCGGGGGCTGCCGCAGCCGGGCGGCGATATTTTCAGGTCTGTGAGCGCGTTGCAGGGCCTCCGGGCCCAGTTTTTTCATGGCACTGTTCCGCTGGGGTATGGAGTATCCCCTAAGCCTAGCCAATTACCTGGAGGCCCTCGCTTTCCTGTATCACATTAACCCGCGAATCTATTCAGTTGCCGGGTTAACAGCGGCTTGCCCCGCCCGCCCTGGTGATCGGGCCCGCTGGAAGTATCCTCACTGGGTTGTGCTAGCGCACGATAAAGCTCACCTGGTCGACACCCGTATTGCCGGTTTTCGGGTCATAGGCGTAGACCAGCAATTGATAGACACCGGCGCCATCGGTTTGCAGCGACGCGGTAAAAGTGTTGTCACCGTCCATTTTCATTGGAATTGTGCCGAAAGGGGTTCCATCTTTTTGCACCATCGCCGCGACTTCCAGGGTTTCGCCATTCCACAGTCCCCCGGGCGTGATGGGACATCCGCACATCATTACCACATTGGCGCGAATCTCGAACGGAGCCTCGTCCAGGCTGGTGTACCTGTGGGTCTGCGGGCTCAGCAGATCCACGATCAGGCCCGGCACTTCCACAGTGATGCCATCTCCGTCGATCGGTTTGCCCGGGATCAGCCAGGTTTGGGTCTGGGACAGCACCCGGGCCTGCTTCTTGATATAGGGTGCAGCCACCTCGATGGTTATAAACACTGGCTCACTGATGTCCAGTGTCGCAGTGAAGGACGCCGCGCCCTCGGCAATGGATTCGAAGCGGCGGTGGGGTTGTCGCATGATTTTGTCGGTACTGCCGGTGCTGCCCCGGGTCAGGCCTTCGGCGAGCAGCTCGCCAGTGTCCGCCGCGCGGATACGCACCATGGCCCCACCAATGGAAGTGCCGATAAATTTGGCATCCCTGGCTTTGGCCCGCACCACGATATCCGTGGGCTCCGCGCTGGCAACGCCAGCGACGGCCATTAGCAAACCCAGCAGCAGAAACTGCAGTTTTTTCACAGTTAGCCTCCCTTTGACGGCTGTGGTTTTAATTATTCGACCGGTTCCAGGCGATAGAGACCGCCGTCGGTGCGGTCGGTAAGTAGGTAAATATAACCATCATGGCCCTGGCGCACATCCCGTATACGCCCCAATTGTCCCTGCAGTAGGACTTCGGAGTCTTTTATCTGTTTGCCATCGAGCGCGACCCGCAGCAGCTTTTCACTGCCGAGGCCGCCCGCCAGCAAATCGCCGCTCCAACTGGAAAACTGTTCACTCTCCACCTGGTCCAGACCCGAGGGGGCGAAACGGCCGTCGTAAATGAGTTCCGCATCGCGCACACCTGCCATAGACGGTACGCCAATGGGTTCCCTTGTGCTGTAGTCCTTGCTGCGGGTGACCTTGGGCCAGCCGTAATTGACACCGGCCTGAATCAGGTTCAGCTCGTCTCCGGTCAGGGCCCCGTGCTCACTGGCCCAGATATGCCCGTCGGCGGTTACGGTCAGCCCCTGAATGTTGCGGTTGCCAAAACTGTAGAGTTCATCCGCCCCGGGCACATCGCCGGCAAAAGGGTTGTCATCGGGCACGGCACCGGTTTCGGTCATTCGCAGCACACTGCCGGCGTGGTCGTTGATATCCTGGGCCCGCGGCGGCTCCACGCCGCGATCGCCGATGGTCATCAGCAGGGTGCCGTCCGCAAGCCACGCCAGGCGCGAACCGTAGTGGCGCCCGGGGCTGGAGAAACGATTCTGTACGAAGACCTCCTCAAAATCCGTCAGGGTGCCATCCCCCAGGCGCGCCCGGGCCACGGCGCTGGCGGTACCGCCTTTTCCGGGCTTGGAGAAGGTCATGTATATCCAGTCGTGCTCACCGTCCCCATATTGCGGGTGCAGCACCACGTCCAGCAGTCCGCCCTGGCCCAGTGCGGATACTTCGGGCACACCCTGGAGATACTGCACTTTGTCGCCTTCCATCAGCGCCAGTTTGCCCCGCCGCTCGCTCACCAGAAAGCGGCCATCGGGCAATTGCGCCACTGCCCAGGGGTGGTGCAGGTCGCCGGCCAGGCGCACAACCCGGAACGCCTGCCGGTCACTGTCGATACGGTCCAGGATCACATCGGCCGCGGTTGCGGTGCCGCAGGCGAGCATAAGGATGGCCGCGAAGCCGAATCGCGATAAGGCCAGAGTTTGCTTCATGACAGTGGACTCCATTGTTGATTAATAAGCGGATGCTAACGGCGCACACAATAAAAGACAAAAGGGGGCACAAAAAAAGCCGGAGTGATAAACCCCGGCTTTTTATGCTTGCAGGTATGGGAGGGGTTAGGACTGCTGTACGCTTTCCACCCAGTGGTTTACCCGCTCTTCCAACATCGGCAGCGGCAATGCCCCGCCACCCAGGACGGCGTCGTGGAAACCGCGAATGTCGAACTTGTCGCCGAGGGTTTTCTTGGCCTTGTCGCGCAGTTCGAGAATTTCGAGCATTCCAATCTTGTAGGAGGTGGCCTGGCCGGGCAGAGTCAGGTAACGGCGCACCTCGGACCGCACCGCGCTCTCGGGGACCGCGGCATTGTCGAGGAAGTACTGCACCGCCTGTTCCTGGGACCAGCCTTTTGCGTGCAGACCGGTATCCACCACCAGGCGGATGGCCCGCCACATCTCCGCCGTCAGGCGACCAAAGTCCTTGTAGGGGTCCTGGAATTGACCCATCTCCTTGGCGAGTTTTTCAGAGTAGAGTGCCCAGCCCTCGATGTAGGGTGTGAAGAAGGCCTGGGTGCGGAACTGGGGAATGTCCTCCAGTTCCTGGGCGATGGAAATCTGCATATGGTGACCGGGCAGGCCCTCGTGATAGGCAGTGGTCTCCATATCGTTTTTCGAGTAGGCGCTCATATCCGACATGTGCACATAGTAGACACCGGGACGCGAACCGTCCGGAGTGCCGGGCTGGTAGTGCTGGGCTCCACCGTCCACTTCGCGGAATGGCTCCACCCGCTTAACCTCCAGCTTGGCTTTTGGCAGTATGCCGAAGTAATCCGGCAGCTTGTGCTCTATCTGGCCGAGGAAGGCACGGGTGTCGTTCAGGTAGCCGTTGCGGCCCTCGTCCGTGTTGGGGTAATAGAACTGGTCGTCGTCGCGCACAAAGGTGAAAAATTCCTGCAGGCTGCCCTCGAAGCCCACCTGCTCCTTGATGGCCTCCATCTCCTTGCGGATGCGGGCGACCTCGTCGAGACCAATCTGGTGAACCTGGTCGGCAGTCAGGTCGAGAGTGGTGTAGTTGGCCAGGCGATTATTGTAGAAGGCTTTGCCGTTGGGCAGGCTGGATACGCCTTGGGGTTCCTCGCTGGCATTGTCGCGGTCCTCCTGTACCCAGCTGATATACGCATCGTAAGCCGGCTTAAACCGCTCCATCAGGCTCTTGCGCACCTGGACTTCCAGGTCTTGCGCGGTCTTCTCATCTATCTTGCCGTCTTTTTTCAGCGCTTCGATCTTGCCTTTGGCGTCGGCATACAGCGGCGAATCGCCTTCGCCCTGAAACGGTGCTCCGGTAATGACTTTCTGTGCCCGCTCCATGGCCAGATCGTAGGCGAAGCGCGGCGGACGGATGCCGTCAGCGGCAGCCAGCTTGGCACGCTCCAGCAACTGCTCCATGGCCCGCGAGATACCGTCGAGACGGGACACGTAAGCCCGCATATCCTGTTCGGAATCGACCTTGTGAATATTGATCAGGAAGGTGGGGAGGTCCGCTTCCGGGCCACCCAGCTCACCGGCGAAATAGGAATAGCGTTTAAAAGGTTCCGCGGCTTTGGCCTGCTTGTACTGAAAAATCCACAGATCGTAGGATTCCTTGCCGATGTCCGACAGCTCGTTATAGTCGAAGTCCCGCTTCAGGTCCTCGACGGTCTTGCCATACCAGGCCAGCCGGCGGGCCTCCGCGGCCTCACTCATATCGTCGATCTGGTCGTACTTCTCCTTGCGGCCCAGATAGCTGAGTTGTATGGGGCTGAACTGCAACTGCTCCTCGTAACGCTCGTCCAGCCATTTGGTCAGGCGTTTGCTCTCTGCGGCGGGATTCATCGCAGCGGTGGTCTCGGCGACGAGGGTGCTCTCAGCCGGTACAGCGTTGCTGTTTTGGGCAACCTCATCACCCTGGCATCCACTGAGGATGGCGAGTGCGAGCAGACTGGGGATCAAGGGGCTATGCAGTTCTTTAAGCATGGGTGTATCTCGGTCAAATTGTGCACACGGAAAAACGTGGCTACTCTGACACGAAACAGGGTTGACGTCGACCCAAAGCCGGGGCTGTGCAAGTCACTTGCGTCGAGGCGAAGGAATCCCGGGACCAGCGATTGCCCCCTGTGTTGCGCAGTTCCTGCAGCGACTCAGAGAAGGTTTTTTGCCCTCGCTTCCTCTTTGCAGCGACGGTGACCGGGACAGGTGACCAGGTGATCGTTCACCATACCGGTGGCCTGCATATGGGCGTACATAATGGTGGAGCCGACAAAACTGAAGCCGGCTTTCTTGAGAGCGCGACTCATGGCATCGGATTCCGGGGTGGACGCGGGTACATCCGCAAGGCTGCGAAACCGGTTCACCTTGACGCGCCCGTCGCCAAACTGCCACAGGAAGTCAGCCAGGCTGGTACCAGCATCGCGCAACGCAAGGTAGGCCCTGGCATTCCCAACCGCCGACTCCACTTTGCGACGATTGCGGATGATACGCTGGTCCTGCAGCAATCGCTCTATTTTACGCGGCGTATAGCGTGCGATCTTCTCCGCATCAAAATTGTCGAACAACTTGCGGTAACCCTCCCGCTTGTTGAGCACCGTTATCCAGGATAAACCGGCCTGGGCCCCCTCAAGCAGCAAAAATTCAAACAGAGTGGCATCGTCGGTTACCGGACGGCCCCACTCTTCATCGTGGTACTGCTGATACAGAGGCGTGGACAGACACCAGCCACAGCGTTTATCTGCCAAAGAGTCATCTCCCTTCAGTTGGGTCCGGTCATTGTCCGGCGGAAAAAAAATAGTGCTGGATCAGCTGCAAAACCAGCAGCAGCATTACCAGGACAAAAATGATGTTTCCCCGATTCAATGAGAGGTCTCCTTTACGGTTTCGTTTTCGTCAGACGGCAACAGGCCCCGTGTGAGCAGCCAGTCGCGGCTTTCGCGCAACATGGTTTCGAGAGGCACGTCGCCGCTATAGCCGAGCTCGCGGCGCGCTTTGTCGCAGCGGGCGATAAGACAGCGGTTGACCAGTGCGGCTTTCTCAGGGGTTATCGCCGGTTCGCGGCCGGTAAAGCGCGACACAAGATCGGATAGCCAACCAAGCCCGTAAATTGCGGCGGCAGGTGTGGTGCGTTTTGGTTCCGGCTTGTTCAGCAAACGGGCGATGGTGGCAAAAAACTCCAGAAAGCTGGCGTCGATGCCGGCCAGAATATAATTGTCCCCACAGCGCCCCCGGGCAAAAGCATCGATATGCGCCTGTGCCACTTCCGCCACATGACAGAAAGAGCCACTGCCGGGCGGTACCCCGGGAAGCTGGTTTCCGGCCATCAGGAGAAAAGTCTGCGCCCAGCCGGTCACATCGTACTTGCCCACTATGGCACAGGGGTTCAGGAAAACCGCATCCAGCCCCTGCTCTATCTCCTTGCGAACGGCGATTTCGGCCCTTTTTTTTGTGTAGAGGTAGCCGTGGCGAGGATCATCAGCCAATTGTGGACTCTGCTCATCGATAGGGTTTTTCTGATAGCCATAGGCGGAGATGGAGCTGGTCACTATCATTCGCCCGGCGTTTTTCTGCCGCGCCACCCGCGCCAGAGTGGCCGAGCCCTCCACATTGTCGCGCCACTGCTGGGCCCGCCTGCCCCGCCACATGCTGGTATTGGCGGCCAGGTGAAATACCGCATCGATATTTTCCGGCACCGCCCGCTGCAGGGAACTGATGTCCGCCAAAGAGCCCTCCACCAGCTCCGCGCCAAAATTGTGCGCCAGTCGGGTGTCGGATTCGGGGCGATGCAGGGCTGTGACCTGCCAGCCGCACTCAATCAGCTGTTCAATCAGGTTGGCACCGAGAAAGCCGGTACCGCCTGTCACGAAAGCGTGCTTCATCCTCTTCGCACTCCACTATTTTTCTTATATTTCCCTGCACTCGGGATAGTGGCGTGATAACAGGATGGACGCAAGTGGTGGCATCAGCGAGATACCACCACTGCCTTCATCTCATGGGTGAAGATCATCGTATGTGGAGAAGGCCTTCCTGTCAGATCAACCTAAGATGCTGCTCTAGTCGAGTTTCAACCCCAGTCGGTCTGCCAGAAAACTATACTGGTTGGTAAAATCCTCCACCTGCATCCACACCGGTTTGCCGGCGCCGTGCCCGGCCCGGGTTTCCACCGCCAGGTAGATGGGCTTGTCGCAGCCCTGGTCCCGCTGCAACGCGGCGGCGAACTTGTAGCTGTGCCAGGGCACTACCCGGTCGTCGCGGTCGGCGGTGGTAATAAGAGTGGCTGGATAACACTTGCCCTTATGGGTGTTGTGTACTGGTGAATAGGCGTACAGGGCCTCGAACTCCTTCTCGTTCTCGCTCAGGCCATAGTCGCTGGACCACTGGCGCGCGTTGGCGGAGGCGGTGTGATAGCGCAGCATGTCCAGCACACCCACAATCGGTAGAGCGGCCGCAAACAGGTCGGGTCGCTGCACCAGAGTGGCGCCCACCAGCAGACCGCCGTTGGAGCGCCCCATAATGGCGAGTTTCTGTGGTGAGGTGACCTTCTCGTCAATCAGCCACTCTGCTGCAGCGATAAAGTCGTCGAACACATTCTGCTTTTCGGTCTTGGTACCCGCTTTGTGCCAGGCGGCACCATACTCGCTGCCACCGCGCAGGTTGACCATCGCCAATGTGCCTCCCATATCCAGCCAGCCGGCAAAGCGGGTGTAGAAACGTGGCAACTGTGCGGAGTTAAATCCACCGTAGCCATACAGCAGGGTGGGGTTGCTGCCATCGCGCTTCATACCCTTGCGGTGCACCAGAAACATGGGTACCTGGGTACCGTCTTTGCTGGTGAAGAAGTGCTGGTCCACAGTGAAGCCGGCAAAATCCGTCGGGTAGTCCGGCGCCCTAACTTTTTTGCTTTTTCCGCTTTGCACGTCCAGTTGATAGATGGCGGGCGGCGTGAGGAAGTTGCTGAAGGCGTAGTAGGTCTCCGTATCGTCCGGCTCGCCGTAGAAACCGGTTACAGTGCCCACGCCGGGCAGCTCCAGTTCATACTGCTGTTTGCCGTCGAGGTCGGTCACCAGTACTTTGGACCTGGCATCCTCCAGGTAGTGCAATACCAGTCGCTCACCAATCAGGCTGGCACCCTGCAGGGCATTTTTCTGCTCCTTGACCAGCTCTTTCCAATTGGCTTTTTCCGGCTTGTCGAGGTCAATGGCTACTATGCGGCCATTGGGCGCGTCGACGTTGGTTTCAAAGTAAAAAGTCTTGCCGGTGTTGCCCAGATAAGTATAAAGACCATCCCAGTTATCCAGCAGACGAACGACTTTCGCCTCTTTTTGGCGCAGATCGCGATAGTAGACGCCGTTGCTGTTGTAGCCGTCGAAAATGGTCAGCAACAGGTAGTTGCCATCGTGGCTCAACTCGGCGCCGGGGTTGCGGGTTGGGTGGTCCGTGATCTCGTAGACCAGTGTGTCACTGTCCTGGGGCTGTCCCAGCTTATGGAAGTAAACGGCGACCTGCTGGCTGTCGTCGGCGCTGCCGTCGTCATTGAAGGGGTAGCGGCTGTAATAGAAGCCGGATTCGTCCTCGGCCCAACTGACACCGCTGAACTTGATGCCGGTGAGCAGATCCCTGAGATCCCTGCCGGTGTTGAGGTCACGCACATGGTAGTCGGTCCAGTCGGTACCGCCGTCTGAGGTACCGTAGGCCAGATAGCGCCCCTCGGGACTCACCGCATAGCGCTTGGCGGCGATGGTGCCGTCTTCGCTGAGTTGACGTGGGTCCAGTACCACACGGGCTTCATCCCGCCCCAGGTCCTCGGTACGATAGAAGACATTCTGATCCCAGCTGCCATCGTTGTACTGGTAGAAGACTTTACCGGCTTTTTTGTAGGGTACCCCGTAGCGTTCGTACTGCCAGAGGTCGGTGAGGCGCCGGTTGATTTTCTCCCAGTTGGGCAGTGCCTTGAGGGTGGGCAGTGAAAGCGCATTTTGGGCCCCCACCCAGTCCTTTACCTGTTTCGAATCCTGTTGTTCGAGCCAGCGATAGGGGTCCGCCACCCGGGTGCCAAAATAGTCGTCCTGTTGCGCGACTGTTGCAGTGTCGGGGTACTTCTCGGTGGCGAGCGCCACACCGCACATCAGTGTGCCGGCGGCCAGTGCGACTATTGATTTTTTCATACCATTGGTTCCGGTTTCTTCTCTTTGGACAGTTGGCTAATCTAGGGGATTTGCGCCGCCTGATCCAGAGTGCGTGCGATGGCTAACGGGGAAATTTGCGTTGAGGGGATTGATACAAAGGGTTCAGCACGCGCGGGTGGAAGTGCATGGCGAGGCGGTGGGCGCTATCGAGCGGGGGCTCTTGTTGCTCCTGGGGGTGGAGGCGAAGGACAACCGCGAGAGCGCGGATCGACTGCTGCGGAAGGTACTCTGCTACCGGGTGTTCGGCGACGACAATGGCCGCATGAACCTCAACCTGCAGCAGGCGGGTGGCGGCCTGCTGGTGGTGAGTCAGTTTACCCTGGTGGCGGATACTGACCGGGGCCTGCGCCCCAGTTTCAGTCGCGGCGCCGATCCCGAACAGGCGCGGACTCTGTACGAGTATTTCATCGACCGCGCGCGGACTCAGTTCGCACCGGTGGCCAGCGGTGTATTTGCCGCTGACATGCAGGTGTCGCTGCTGAACGACGGCCCTGTGACCTTCCTGTTGGAGAGCTGATAGGTGGCTCCCAGCGCCTGCAGGCGCGCATCGCGGGCTTTTTTATTCTCCCCACCCAGCCTTTCGACTGCCCGATAGAAGTCCTCCCAGCCCCCGGATTGCAGATACAGCTGGCGAAACGCCGGCACCAGGGAGCGATATTCCTCCACCAGTGCCAGGGTGGCATTGTTGGTCTTGTCGATATAGGTCTGGTAGCGCGCCGGGTTGGGCCAGCTGGCGCTCATTTGGCCATAGCACTGCCGCAGGCGGGCCAGTATGTTGGCTTTTTGCCGCCGTTTGGAGTCGTCACCCATATCTCTGCCGTACAGAAGTTGCAACTGCTTGCGCGCCTGTAGCAGGAGTTGGTTGAGCTGCCGTCGCTCGGCTTCTCCACCGCTAGCGGGACCGGGCAGCCCCCGCTGCCGGCGCCAGTCCGGCAGCGCCAGTTCCGCCACGGCAGTGGCAAAGCTTTCGTTGAAACGCGTGTCACCAGAGATGTACACACGCCGGTGGGCCAGTTCGTGAAACAGCAATCTCGCCAGCCGGTCCGCCGGCCAGGTGATGAAACTCGACAACACCGGGTCGTTGAACCAGCCCAGGGTGCTGTAGGCGGGTACCGGACCCAGGTAGACGTCGTAGTCCTCTTCGGTCAGCTGGCGGGCCTTTTTCAGGGCGTCGTCCCGGTGGAAATAGCCGCGGTAACTGGCGCAACCGGCGATGGGGTAGCACCACTGCCTGGCCTTGAGGGAAAACTCCGGTGCTGCCAGCACGTTCCAGATGGGGTAGGCGCGATCCAGCTGCACATAGGTGGCATAGGCCCGGCCCACGGGCAGGTGGAGCTGGTCGCGGGCATAGGTGCGGATGGACTTTACCAGCCGCAGTTGTCGCTCCAGCTGTTCGTCTGTGTCCGGGGCAGCCAATACCCGGTCGATGGGCTCCCGGGCGGCGAGGATACGCAATTGGCCAGCCACTGCCTGGGAGTAATAGCCCGCCGTCTCGCAACCCTGAGTGAGAATTGAAACCAGGGCTATGACGACCAACCTGCCGGTCAGAGGCCAGGGCAAAAGCCTGGGGCATGGCTGGCTGTTATACACTGTGGATGCCGACCTTTGAATTTTCAATCACTAGCACCGCTCTGGGGAGAAGCCGCCATGGAGCCGGTAACGGGTGCCGCGGGGCTGTCACCGGTCGCCGCAGTACTGACTATCTTTGCACTGATTTTTACCGCTATCGGTTGGCTGCGTCTTCTGCGCACCAGTTTTCACCAAAACCTGCTGCAGGGCTGGCTCGCGATCTTCACACCGCCGCTGGCGCTCTTGTTGCTGGCGCCCCATTGGCGACGGGAAAAGGAGCTGTTTGCGCTCGCCCTGGGGGCACTGGGCTTTTTCAGCATAGCCGCATTTCTCTGACGGCAGAACCCACTGACAGTTTTCTCTGCAGCCGGTTTCCAGCGGGCGCTTGATCTGGGTCAACCCCCTGGCCGGACCTGGCCATAAACTGGGAACCTGACAGGTTGTTGAAAAAGCCCTGCCTGGCTTTCCTCAACCCGGGTTTGCGGTGTGTCCGCAAACCCTCCACGGCAAACCAGGCAGTTACACGCTTGGTTTGCGCCCCGAACAGCCCTGTTCGGCACAACAGGCTGTTGAAAACCACGCCTGCTAAACCAACCGCCAGGATTCGCGCCTGTGGAGGAACCATAAATGACCGCGCTGATCGATTTATTTACCAGCTTTTCCGGCCTCCTGAGCCTGGGCATTATTGGCTTCGTATGTCTGATGGCGGCGTTTTTTATTCGCCTGGTGCTGCGCAACATGGAGCAGAGCGCCACTGAATAATCAGCTTCAGTGGTGGCGCGCCGGGCAGTCGAGCAGCAGCGCGCTCTCACCGGTGAAGTAGCCGTAGCGCAGGAATCGCAGCACTTCCTCCATAGCGGTGTCATTTGCCATGATATTGCCGTGACTCAGCGGCAGAGTCATAAAAGCGCACATGCCTTTTACCTTGGCGCTTTCGACAGTGATGCGCCCGTCGTCGGCACCGCGCAGAATGGCTGAAGCGATGGGATTGCGGGAGCGGTTGCCGGCGATAATACCCAGGTCAAAGCTTACCGGGCTCAACTGCAGGGGGACACTGGTCTTTCCTGTTCCCATCTGACGCCCAGCGGGCCCGTTGACCTGCTTGATCCAGGGAATATGGTCCAGCCAGTCGCCGATACGGCTGCCCTGATTGGGGGGTGCCAGCATCACAACGCGATGGGGTGCCGGTATCTGCTGATGCTCGTAGAAGTACCGCACCAGCAAACCGCCCATGGAGTGGGTAACGAAGTTGACCGGTTGCGCCTGTGCCCGGGCGCACCGGTTGAGCCCGGCCTCTACCGCCAACGAGGCCAGCTCCTGGATGGGTTTTTCCCGCGATGGGTAATCCATATTGGCCACATAGTAGCCGGAAGCGATGAGGCGTTGTTGCAGGGGTTCCAGGCTGCTGGAGTCCTTGGTGAGTCCGTGCAGGAGAATGACGCACTGTGTGCCCGCCAGCGCTGTGGGAGCTTGGATGGCTGCGCCCCACAGCACTATGGCCATCACTATCTGCCGCCATTCCCGGCTAGGCATGCTCGTTGTTGCCGGAAAATTTAAACCAGCGCCCGAACAGAATCCCCACCTCGAATAAAAGCCACATGGGCAGGGCCAGTAGCGACTGGGAAATAACGTCCGGGGGCGTCAGCAACATGCCAATCAGAAAACAACCCACGATCACATAGGGGCGCTTCTGTGCCAGAGTCCCGGCATCTACCGCGCCACTCCCGATCAGCAGCACCGTGGCAATCGGGATTTCAAATGCAAAGCCAAAGGCAAAAAACAGTTTCAGCACCAGGTCCAGATAGCGGCTGATATCCGGCAGGACCTTGATGTCGGCGTGAGCCGAGCTGACAAAGAACTCGAACAACAACGGGAAGACAACATAGTAGGCAAACGCCATGCCCGCATAAAACAGCAATACGCTGGAAACGAGAATGGGAATCGCCAGCCGCCGCTCATTCTGGTACAGACCCGGCGCGATGAAGGCCCAGGCCTGATAGAGGACGAAAGGGATGGCGATAAAAAATGCCAGCACGAAACTGGTCTTAAACGGCGTAAAAAATGGGGACGTTACCTCGGTGGCGATCATACCGGCGTCGCCCACCAGTCGCGCCTGCAGTGGTTCGGCGACGAAGTCGTAAATCTCCGCGGCAAAGGGCACCATGCACAGGAAGATGACTACCACCAACAGCAGTGTCTTGAGCAGCCGGTCGCGCAACTCTACCAGGTGCTCGATAAACGGTTGGGAAGTCTGCTCACTCATTGCGGGCTTTCTTTCTTTTGTGCCGGTGCTTGCTGTTGATCCGATGGATCCTCTTTGAGGTCCGGATCACCGTGGTCGTGCCAGTGCTCCGGGTATTCCGGGTCTGCCAGCTCTTCGCCCGCTTCGTCCTGTTCCGGCATGTATTCTTCGGCTTCGGTACTCGGATCGTGAGACTCGCTGGCGGGGCTTTCTGTTCCGCTCAGGGTCTGCTCCATTTCGCGGCGGCTCTCCTCCAACTCGCGCATAATGCGCTCGTTGTGCAGTTCGCGGCGAATCTCGTCCGCGCCGATTTCGCGTTCCAATTCCTCGCGGGCCTGGGACAGGGACCGCCGAATGCCGGACCACCAGCGGGTACTGGTGCGCACCACATCCGGGAGGCGTTCCGGCCCTATCACCAATAGGCCCACCACTGCCACCAGCAAAAGCTCAAAAAAGCCGATATCAAACACCGCGCAGCACCCGCACTATTTGTCCTGGGACTGCTTCTGTCGTTCGGTCGTTGGGTCTTCTTGCTGTGGCTTGTCGCTCTCCTCGTGGGCGATGCGCTCCTGATTCTCGGGTTTGGTCTCGCGCTCCTCATCTTTCATCGCTTTGCGGAAGCCCTTGATCGCCCCGCCCAGGTCGCCACCGAGATTCTTCAGCCGCTTGGTACCAAACAGCAGCAACACAATCACCAGAATAATCAACAGCTGCCAAATGCTAATGCCGCCAAAACCCATGTTTTTCTCCCGTTTATTGCTGTGGAGCGACCTCCGTCGCACCGGTTCTCTAAATGTTTGCCCCTGCGGTCAGTCACCGCTGCGGGATGCCTTTTCCTCCAGTCCGGACAGGCCGAAACGGCGCCCCAATTCTTGTACAACGTCGTCGGAGCAAGCGTTCAAGTGGGACAGCATCACCAGCGAATGGAACCAGAGATCTGCGGTCTCGGCGATCACAGCCTGTCGGTCGCCGCTGCGTTCGGCATCTTTCGCGGCGAGGATGACTTCAGTAGCTTCTTCGCCCACTTTTTCCAGAATCTTGTTCAGGCCTTTTTTGTGTAGGCTCGCCACATAGGAGGAGTCCGCATCGGCGTCGAGCTTGCGGAGGCGCAATACTCGGTCAAGTTCCCGCAACAGATCATTCATAGATTTGTTCTGGATCTTTAATTATCGGCAGTACAGGCTGCCAGCCGTCATCCTGTAGCACCCGATAGAAGCAGCTGGCGCGTCCGGTATGGCAGGCAATGCCACCTAGCTGCTCCACCAGGAGTAACAGGGTGTCGCCGTCACAATCCAACCGCAGTTCGCGCAGTCGTTGCACATGGCCGGAGGATTCACCCTTGCGCCACAGTTTGCCCCGCGAGCGCGACCAGTATACGGCCTGCCCCTCGTCGATGGTCAGCTGCAGTGATTCCCGGTTCATCCACGCCATCATCAGCACGCGACCGGATTGAAACTCCTGGGCGATGGCCGGTACGAGGCCGTCCGCGTCCCAGCTCACCTGGGCGATCAGGTTGGTATTGGCACTGACTTGTGTCACAGTCTGTTTCCGAATTCCCACTCTATAACTCGGCATAATAGCGCAGCCTGACCGGGCTACCGGGGCAGGCCCTAGGGCCACAGCAGCAATACCAGAGCGGCAAGTCCCATCACCCAACCGGCCGGGGGCAGCTGCGCCAGCCACTGTGGCGATGCCAACGCCAGGGCACCTATGGCTAGCAGTACTCCCGCCCCACGGCGTAGATACTGGCGGCGCCCGCACTGTTGGCCGCGCGCCAACTGCTGCTGAATGCTATGCAATTGTGGTGCTATCTCCCGCGATTGGTCCAGTGCCGCATACACCATTTGCGGTAGCTGGGGGAATTTCTCCAGCCACTCGGGACCGTAGCGCTGGATTTCCCCCAGAAGGGTGCGCGGATGGATACGCTCGCGCATCCAGCGTTCGAGAAATGGATGGGCAGTCTGCCACAGGTCCAGTTGTGGATAAAGCTGTCGGCCGAGTCCCTCTATGTTGAGCAGGGTTTTTTGAAGTAGTACCAGTTGTGGTTGCACTGCCATATCGAAGCGGCGCGCTGTCTGGAACAGGCTGATAAGCACTCGGGCAAAGGAGATTTCCCCCAGGGGCTTCTCGAATACGGGTTCGCACACTGCGCGGATGGCCGCCTCGAAGGTGCTGATGGGGGTATCGGCGCGCACCCAGCCACTCTGCACATGCAGCTCTGCCACCATGCGGTAATCGCGGCGGAACATGGCCAGCAGATTGCGGGCCAGATAGTACTGGTCCTCCCGCGACAGGCTGCCGACGATGGCCGTGTCGATGGCGATATACTGCGGGCGCTGGGGGTGGTCGCGGGACACGAAGATATTGCCCGGATGCATGTCGGCGTGAAAGAAATTGTGCTCGAACACCTGCTTGAAAAAAATTTCCACGCCGCGCTGGGCAAGCAGCGGCATATTGGTGTCCTGGGCCCGCAATTGCGACAGATCCGTTACCGGGATACCGTGGATGCGCTCCAGCACCAGCACATTGGAGCGGGTGTAATCCCAGTACACTTCCGGTACATACAGCAGGGGTGAATTGGAGAAGTTGCGTTTGAGTTGCGTGGCGTTGGCGGCCTCGCGCACCAGGTCCAGCTCTCCCTGGATGGTGTGTCGGTAGTCCTCCACCACCTCCAGCGGCCGCAGTCGGCGGCCGTCGGGCACAAAACGCTCTATCCAGCGGGCTATCCACTGCAGCAGGTGCAGGTCCTGCTCTATGACACCCTCGATGCCCGGGCGCAGCACCTTGACCACCACCGATTCGCCGCTGAACAGCTGTGCCCCGTGAACCTGGGCCACCGAGGCGGACGCCAGGGGTGTGCGCTCGAATTCCGCAAACAGGTTGTCGACACTGTTCCCCAGTGCAGCCTCGACGCGGGCGATGCACTGGTCGGCGGGAAAGGGCGGCACATTGTCCTGCAGGTGGTCCAGTTCTGCGACTACATCCGCGGGCAACAGATCCGGGCGAGTGGACAATAGCTGGCCGAATTTGACGAAAATCGGCCCCAGTTCCTCCAGGGCGCGGCGCAGGCGCTCGCCCCGCGCCATGCGCGGTTGTGGCAGCAGTCTCAATGGTGACCAGGCGATACTCAGCCACAGGGGCCGCCTGGATTTCGGCAACAGCTGGTCCAGTCGGTAGCGCAGGAAAACCCGCGCTATGGTGAAGCTGCGAGTGACCGGCACCTTCAGTGTGCCTCTTGCCTGGAAAATTTATCCCGCAGCAGTTGCAGGCGGGCGTCGAGGCGGTCGCTATCCAACGACAGTTCAGCGATGTCCGCAGCAAAGGCTTCGAATTGTGCCAACGGCGGTGTCAGGTGCCACTCCTCACTCAGCGCTTCGGCAGCGGCGGATGGCGCCGCGCGCAAATTGTCCCGCAACCAGCCGCAGGCGGAGCGCAGTGCCCTGCCGGCCGTATGCGCTGGCAGGTCGCCCACCAGCCGGGCCAGCGGCGCCTCCCAATCCAGGTCCAGATCCCGCAGAATCGACTGCAGCTCCGCCAGCAGCGCGCTGGAGCCGCTAACGCTCACGTCCAGTTTGGCGGGAGTGGCGCCGGGATCGCAGAGCAGGCGCAACATGGCGATGGCGGAGCCGGTCAGGCGCGTGGACACCTCCCCGTCCCACTGCTGGCCCACCCCTACCCGGTCGCCCTCGATCCACAGATACAGCGACAGGCGCGGTGCAGTGAAATCCAGGGCCAGGGCGCGGCCGTCCAGTTGGGCCAGGCGTGCGCGGGTCGCTGGATCGCATGCCAGTGCCCCGTTGACAACGCTTTCCAGCGCGGCGGCAAAGCCGGTGCGGAATGTGGGGTCCAAGTGCTTTCCTTCAGTCCCGGTTAGTCAGGGTTTGATGCCCTTGTGGAGTGCGACAATGCCGCCGGTCATGTTGTGGTACTCGCAATCCACGAAACCGGCGTCACTCAACATCTGTTTGAGGGTTTCCTGGTCCGGGTGCATGCGGATGCTCTCCGCCAGGTAGCGATAGCTGTCGGCATCGTTGGTCACCAGCTTGCCCATGAAGGGCAGCACGCGGAAGGAATATTGATCGTAGATCTTTTCCAGCAGTTTGGACTCAGGCTTGGAAAACTCCAGTACCAGCAGGCGCCCACCGGGCTTGAGCACCCGTAACATGGAACTCAGCGCCAGATCCTTGTCGGTGACGTTGCGCAGGCCGAAGGCGATGGTGATACAGTCGAAGGTGTCGTCCGCAAAGGGCAGATACTGGGCATCTGCCTGCACCGGCACCACATTGCCGGCAATACCCCGGTCCAGCAGTCGGTCGCGGCCGACCCGGAGCATGGACTCGTTGATGTCCGCCAGCACCACCTGGCCCTCAGAGCCGACGATGCGGGCAAAGCGCGCAGTCAGATCCCCGGTGCCGCCAGCGATATCGAGAATCGTCTGCCCCGGGCGGGCGCCGGACAGCTCGATCGTAAAACGCTTCCACAGCCGGTGGATACCCCCGGACATCAAATCGTTCATCATGTCGTAACGCGCCGCGACGGAGTGAAACACTTCCGCCACGCGACCGGCCTTTTCCTCCACCGGAACCTCTTGGTAGCCGAAGTGGGTGGTCTTGCGATCCTTCATGTCCTGCCTGCCGAACCAAAACTGTAGGCACTATTGTACATTGGCAGGGCGAGCCGGGCACTGGCTAAACTGCTAATGTCAACGGGCCCTAGCAGGTTGTTGAAAAAGCCCTCCCTGGCTTTCCTCAACCCGGGTTAGCGGCGCATGTCCGCAAACCCTCCACGACAAATCAAGCAGTTACATGCTTGATTTGCGGCCCGAACATCCCTGTTCGGGACAGCAGGCTGCTGAAAAACACTTTTTCAACAGCCTGCTAGTGCGGCCGCCGGCGGCCGAAAAGCTGGCGGGGACGAGCAGGTGCAGAGATTATTGTGCCGGCTTCCGGTTTGTTACCGGCCCGCTGGATTCGTGGGCACGGATTGGGCAACAGCGAATACATGGCTTATCGACTGAACAGCAGGGAGACATTTGCTGCCGCCATCAAGGCCGCGGCCCAGGCCGAGGTAACCGCTGCCGCCACGGCTTCCGGGGAACTGCCGGAACCGGAGGCGGTGCACGAGCTGCGCAAGCATTGCAAGAAGATGCGCGCCCTGCTGCGCCTGATACGGGGCGGGCATGAGGCGCTGTACCGGCGCGAGAATGCCCACTACCGCACCCTGGCCCGCCGTCTGGCCGCCAATCGCGATATGGTGTCGGTTTGCGACGCCTATGCCGCCATTGCCACACCGCAGGATTTTCCCCGGATCCACACTTTTATTGCCGCGCGCAGCGGGCGGCGGGACAGGGCGGCATTGGCGCAGGCCGCTGAGTCGCTACGCCGGGGGGCCGGGCGGATACCGGACTGGCCCTTGGCGGATTTGCGCTGGAGACAGGGCAAACGCGGATTTTTCCGCGCCTATGAGCGTGCCCACAAATTAAAAGCCAGGGCGATTCCCCGGGGGGCTGCCGGGGCGCTGCACGAATATCGCAAGCGGACCAAAGACCACTGGTACCACTGCCGCCTGTTGCAAGAGCGCTATCCATCCCTGGCTGGCCGCTGTGCCCCGTTGGAAGCGCTTTCCCAGATGCTGGGGGACTGGCGCGACCTGCACCTGCTGTGCGAGCTGCTGGCAGCGGAGAGGGAGATACCGCCGGGTGAACTGGTGCCATTGCTGGAGATTGCCGGACAGCGCGGGGCCACCCTGTACCGAGGGATTCAGCGGCTGAGTGCGGATCTGTTTCCGGTTGGAAAAACCGCACTGCCATTAACCCGGGGGCACAAATAGGTCGCGGGTTGATGCGGGTGTGCCCGGTGGGTAGCGTGCACCCCCAAGCAGCAGCCACAGGCCAATGCATCGGCCGTCGATAATTTTTGGCATAATAAGCGCCACGAATAAATAACAGGGTGAAACAGGCCATGCTGGACTGGTTGAATACACATATCGCCTACTGGCACTGGCTGGTACTGGGACTGCTGTTGGTAACTGCCGAAATCTTCGTGTCCGGATTCGTTTTGTTTTGGTTCGGGCTGGCGGCGCTGTTGATGGGGGTGCTGCTGCTGGTGGTGGATATGCCTATCGCCCTGCAACTGTTGCTGTGGGCCGCAGCTTCCATAGCCGCGCTGCTGCTGTGGCTGAAGTTTATCAAGCCCAAATGGCGCGATCGCACCACTGCCGGCATGGCCGCGGAGGCGCTGTATGGGCAGGTGGGTATGGTGATTGAATCCAACGCGGGCAAAAGCCGCGGCAAGCTGAAATTCCCGGCGCCCATTCTCGGCGAAGAAGAATGGCTGTTTATTTGCAGCGACGATATAGCGGTCGGCGAGCGGGTGAAGGTCGGCAAAATTTCCGGCAATACGCTGATTGTTACGGCTGCCTGACTATTTATGACTTTTCTTAGCCGGGGTTTGCGGCCCAGGTCCGCAAACCCTGCGCGACAAATCAAGCCGTTACACGTTTGATTTGCAACCAAAAAGTCCCAGTTTGGGGCAGCGGCCCGTCAGGGGCCCATACAAAAATCGCTTTAGCATCCGGGGAGGAGAAACTGGTGGAAGGTTTATATGTTGTTCTGGCGCTGGTGGCACTGGTGGTCATCACCATCGCCAAGGGGGTACGTATTGTGCCGCAGGGTTTCAAACACATCGTTCAAAGGCTGGGTAAATACCACAAGACGCTGCCTCCGGGCATGAATGTGGTTATCCCCTATATCGATCAGATTCCCTTCAAGGTCACCACCAAGGACATAGTGCTGGATATACCGTCCCAGGAGGTTATCACCCAGGACAACGCCACCATCATCGCCAACGCGGTAGCCTACATCAACATCATCTCGCCGGAAAAAGCGGTTTACGGTGTAGAGGACTACACTATCGCCATCCAGAATCTGGTGCAGACGGCACTGCGTTCCATCGTTGGCGAAATGTCCCTGGATGCGGCGCTGTCGTCGCGGGAGCTGATCAAGGCGAAACTCAAGGAGGGGATCTCCGATGATATCGCCGACTGGGGTATCAATCTGAAAACCGTGGAAATCCAGGATATCAACCCCTCGTCAACCATGCAGACGGCGATGGAGGAGCAGGCGGCGGCGGAGCGCCAGCGCCGCGCGACCGTGACCCGGGCCGAGGGGGAAAAGCAGGCGGCGATTCTGGAGGCGGACGGCCGCCTGGAGGCCTCCAGACGCGACGCCAAGGCCCAGGTGGTGTTGGCTGACGCCAGCCGCGAGGCCATCGAGCGGGTGACCCAGGCCATTGGGGAGCAGGAAATGCCGGTGATGTATCTGCTCGGTGAGCGCTATATCGGCGCCCTGTCCGAACTCTCCCAATCCGACAATGCCAAGAACGTGATTTTCCCGGCGGATCTGCCCCAAGCGGTGAAGGGGCTGTTGAACCGCTAGTGCAAACGATACCGGCGGCGGACTATCCACCGCCGGTGTTACAGGAAGCTGGTAGAACAGGTTGACCAAAGCCCCGTTTAGTTGGCAGCTCCCTCCAGCAAACCACCGGCACGGGCCATTACGTGGAACAGGTAGCTCTGCTCGTTGGTGCCGCTGACCAGGTGGGCTCCGGGACCCCGCGCCCAGACACCCACGTCCTCGCCCGCATGGGATTCACTGCCCAGAGGCACCAGGGCATCCTGGCGGTAGTCCACGGCGGTAGTATCAATGCTGGTCAGGTCTTTGCGCCCGCCGTTGTCGTCGGAGCTGTAGCCGGGACCATTGGCGTAAGTCAGCGTGGTGTAGGGGAGGCCGTCCCCCGCGAGGGTATGGGCAGTTTCCGCCTCACCACTGGCGTCGTTGCCTATGACCTTGCCGAGGATTGGATTGCCCCGGGTCGGGTAGCCGGCGATAGTCATTACATGGCTGTGGTCGGCGGTAACGATGATCAGCGTGTCCTCGGCGCTGGTGTGGTCCATGGCGTACTGGATGGCCCGGTCGAATTCCACCGCGTCCGTGAGGGCGGTATAGGCGCTGCCGGCGTGGTGACCGTGATCGATACGGCCGGACTCCACCATCAGCAAATAGCCATTGCTATTTTTCTGCAGCAGCTCCAGACCCTTGGCGGTCATTTCGGTGAGGGAGGGCTCGCCGGCAATGTCGTTGCCGCGGTCCACCTCGTAACGCATGTGTGAACTGTTAAACAGGCCCAGCAGTTTATCTGTGGAGGCCGTGTCCACAGCCGCGAAACCAGCGCTGTCCTCGACATAGGCGGCATTGGTGACGCCGTCGTTATAGCGCGCCTGCCACTCCTGGACCAGGTTGCGGCCGTCCTCACGGCGGCCTTCCCCGCCCTCCAGGTCGGTGACATCCACGGGCAGGAAGTTGCGCCGGCCCCCGCCCATGGCCACATCGATACCATCGCCCGCCTGCAACTCGACAAATTGTGCCGCGATATCGCGGCAGCCCTCGGGGGCGGAGGCCTCCCAGCCCCGCTCGGGTACCTTGGCATAAGTGGCCGCCGGTGTGGCGTGCGTAATCCGCGCGGTGCTGATGATGCCGGTGCTCTTGCCCAGATCTTCGGCCAGTTCGATGGCGGTGGTCAGCTGGCGATCCAGACTGGCGGCGCAGTCCCCCCGCGCCACATCCTCCGCCACACTCAATACACCGGCCTTGGTTTTCACACCGGTGACCAGCGCGGTCATGGTGCCGGCGGAGTCGGGGGTCTGCTGGTTGGTGTTATAGGTTTTCACCAGCCCCGCAAACGGCATCCGCTCAAAGCTCAGCTGGTGCTCCTCACCCGGGCGACCCTGTTGTTGCCCCGCCAGGATCCGCGCTGCGGTCACGGTGGAGATGCCCATGCCATCGCCAACAAACAAAATAATATTTTTCGCAGCGCCGGGAGTATTGTTAATGCGCTGGGTCTGGGCTGCGGCCAGGGCCTGCTGCCCCGCCTTAAACCAGTCGCTGTCGCGCTGGGCCGGTGACAGGCTCAGCGCCTGTGCCTGTGCCTGTGCCTGTGCCTGTGCCTGTGCCTGTGCCTGTGCCTGTGCCTGTGCCTGTGGCTCCGACGGCCGGGTAGGTTCCGGGTTGGTATTGTCATCACTGCAGCCAGCGGCGATCAGGGCCACAGAGAGGGCCAAAGCGGTCTTAGAGAAAACTTTCATGGTGCATTACCCCTAATTTATTCTTCAGTCACCGATAAGGCTGTTGCGCCGGCCATCAAGTGGAAAACAACGCTTTGTTCGAGACTTCCCTGCACCAGTTCGGCGCCGGCGCCGATGGCGTGCAGGCTGATATCTTCACCGGCGTGACTCTCCGCACTCAAGGGCACCAGGGCTTCCTGGTGGTATCCGGACGCCACTGTGTTCACCCCGGTGAGATCTTTGCGCCCATTGTCGGCGGCCAGACCGTAGCGGTGGTCCGCATCGGTATTGTCACCCAGCTCGGCGAAACCCAGGCCGTTGGCGTAGACCAGGGTCGTATAGGGCTTGCCGTCGGCCGCGGTATCCGCCTGGGATTCCGCCGCACCGCTGCTGTCATTGCCCACTACTTTTCCGAGAATCGGATTGCCCCTGGTGGGATAACCGGCGATGGTCATGACATGGCTGTGATCCGCCGTCACCAGGACCAGCGTACGGTTCAGATCTACTTTGTCCAGCGCGGTTTTTACCGCGTTGGAAAAGGCCAGCGTATCGTGCAGGGCATTGTAGGCATTGCCGGCGTGGTGCGCATGGTCAATGCGGCCGGACTCCACCATCAGAAAGTAACCGTTGTTATTTTTTTGCAACAGATCGATTGCCGCTGCGGTCATTTCGGCGATACTCGGTTCATCGCGACCGCTGGCGGTGCGGTCGGCATGGTAACTCATATGGCTGCTGGTAAAGAGACCCAGCAGCTTTTCCGTGGAGGAGAAGTCGACGGCGGCCAGCTCGGAACCGGTCTGCACGTAAAGCGCATTCTGCTGGCCTTGGTAGCGCTGCAGCCACTCGCTGGTGAGATTGCGCCCATCCTCGCGCCGGCCCTCCGCACTGGTGGGCGTAAAACTGCGGCGGCCGCCGCCGAGCATTACGTCGATACCGTCGCCATATTCCGACTCCACCATTTGTGTGGCGATATCCACACAGCCTCCCTCGGCACTGTACTCCCAGCCGCGCTCCGGGCTGCGCGCATAGGTGGCGGCGGGGGTCGCGTGGGTGAGACGGGCGGTGGACACTATGCCGGTGGACCTGCCGCGACTCTCCATCAGTTCGAGAAAGGTATGGAGTTCTTTACCCGCACTGCCGGTGCAGTCAGCGCGCTGAGCCCCGCCATCAATATTGATCACCCCGGCACGGGTCTTCACCCCGGTCATCATCGCGGTCATGGTCCCGGCGGAATCCGGGGTCTGCTGATTGGTGTTATAGGTTTTGATCAGCGCACTGTAGGGAAACTGTTCAAACGCCAGATAATTCTCCTCCCCCGGCTCACCGCGCAGCTGCCCCTCCAGGATACGCGCGGCGGTAAGGGTGGATATGCCCATGCCGTCGCCCACAAACAGGATGACATTTTTTGCTGTTTTGCCCCGGCCGGACAGAGAGGCGCGCTCTTTCAGGCGCTTACTGCCCTCGGTGAACCAGTCGCTGCTGGTCTGATAGTCGGGCAGTTCTGCGGATAACAGGGCTGGGGTCAGGGGTGTCAGGCACAGGGCGCCGAGTGCGCGGACAAGTTTTTTTGCCACGATGGTTCTCCGAAACTCGTGAATTTGGCGAGCATTAGAGTCCGGAAATATGACAGCGGTATGATGTATCGATCAGGCCTGGGAATTCTTTTGCGAAGCCGGCCGCCTCCGGGCTGAAAAACGCGAGTGCAGGAAGGTGCTACAACCAGGGTTGTTGGGGGCGACGGTACAGCCTGTGTCTATTGCACGATTTTCCCACCGGTCCAGCGAATAAGGCAGTGATGTCAGCCCATCCATTTCACCGCCTGTTCATCCGGGTCGCGCCCCTTGCCGGCGGCGCGCAATCGCTGCAGGTAGTGGTCCCAGTTGGCTACATAATCGATAGCCAGCCTATGCAGGTATTGCCAGGTGTAGATACCGGTATCGTGGCCATCGTCAAAATCGATTTTCAGTGCATAGCGCCCGGCGGTCTCGATTCTGTCGATCCCCACATGCATTTTTCCGCTGACCAGCTTGGGTTCACCGCCGCCGTGACCGCGCACCTCGGCGCTGGGGGAGTAGACGCGCAGGTACTCTGCCGGCAAGGTAAAGTCGCCGTCATCAAACAGCAGCCACAGGTTTTTCTCTGCGCGATTCAAACGGATTTTGCGGGGTTTCATTACAGAATAAAACGCGACAGGTCCTCATTTTGGCTGAGTTCGCCCAGGTGACTGTCCACGTAAGCGGCATCCACAGTCAGGGAACCCTGGTCGTCGCTGGCATCGAAGGAAATTTCCTCCAGCAAACGCTCCAGCACTGTGTGCAGGCGGCGTGCACCGATATTCTCCGTGCGTTCATTGACTTCGCAGGCCACCTCGGCGATACGGCGGATACCATCTTGGGCAAACTGTAGTTTTACCCCCTCGGTGGCCAGCAGGGCCTTCTGCTGTTCGGTCAGGGACGCCGACGGCTCGGTGAGAATGCGTTCGAAATCCGCAGAGGTGAGTGAACTCAGCTCCACGCGGATGGGCAGCCGCCCCTGCAGCTCGGGGATGAGATCCGACGGCTTGGCCAGGTGGAAGGCACCTGAGGCGATAAACAGGATATGGTCTGTCTTGATCATGCCGTATTTGGTGGTCACGGTGCTGCCCTCAATGAGCGGCAACAGGTCGCGTTGCACCCCCTCGCGGGACACGTCGGCACCCCCGCCCTCCTGGCGCTTGGCCACCTTGTCCAGTTCGTCCAGAAACACAATGCCGTTTTGCTCCGCGGCCTGGATGGCGCGGCTTTTAATCTCCTCGTCATTGATCAGCTTGCCTGCCTCCTCGTCACTGAGCTGTTTCAGCGCCTGCTTGACGGTGAGTTTGCGTTTGCGGGTCTTGCCCTGGGCCATATTGGAGAACATGCCCTGCAATTGATTGGTCATTTCCTCCATGCCCGGCGGCGCCATGATCTCCACCCCGATGGGGGAGACGGCCAGGTCGATTTCAATTTCCTTGTTGTCGAGGTCACCTTCGCGCAGCTTTTTGCGAAACAGCTGCCGGGTACTGGAATCTTTTTCCGACGGCTCGCTGCCGCGGGCGGGGGGCAGCAGAGCGTCCAGGACGCGTTCCTCGGCGGCATCCAGAGCCCGCTGCTGCACCGATTCCATGGCCTTTTCCCGCTCCAGTTTGACCGCCATTTCCACCAGGTCGCGCACTATGGATTCCACATCGCGGCCCACATAGCCCACTTCGGTAAATTTGGTGGCTTCCACCTTGATAAAGGGTGCGTTGGCCAGCTTGGCCAGACGGCGGGCTATCTCGGTTTTTCCCACACCGGTGGGGCCGATCATAAGAATATTCTTCGGGGTGATTTCCGCGCGCAGCTCTTCACTCACCTGCATACGGCGCCAGCGGTTGCGCAGCGCTATGGCCACGGCGCGCTTGGCGTCCTGCTGACCGACGATATGGCGGTCGAGTTCCTGCACAATTTCACGGGGGGTCATTTGGGACATAAGAATTCTCGGTAACCTTGACTGCGAGGCGGGGAGCCACTCAATAGCTCAATTCCTCGATGGTGTGGTTCTGATTGGTGAAGACGCAGATATCTCCGGCGATCTTCAGGCCCTGTTCAACAATGGCGCGGGCTTCCATATCAGTGTTGTCCAGCAGGGCACGGGCAGCGGACTGGGCGAAGGGGCCGCCGGAGCCGATGGCGATCAGGTCGTCTTCCGGCTGAATTACGTCACCGTTGCCGGTAACCACTAGACTGGCGCTAGCATCGGCGACTGCCAGCAGTGCCTCCAGCCGGCGCAGGGCGCGGTCGGTGCGCCAGTCCTTTGCCAGCTCCACCGCAGCGCGGGTCAGCTGGCCGCCGTGGGCTTCCAGTTTGGCCTCGAAACGCTCGAACAGGGTAAAGGCATCGGCGGTACCGCCGGCAAAACCGGCGATAACCTGGTCCTTGTACAGGCGGCGCACCTTGCGGGCATTGCCTTTCATAATGGTGTTTCCCATAGACACCTGGCCGTCGCCGCCAATAACGACCTTGCCATTGCGACGGCAGGAGAGAATGGTGGTTCCGCGATACTGTTGCACCTGTGCGCCCCTCTTAAATTGCGTATCGACTAGCATAGGTGAGGTCGATGGCCCGGCTTTTCAACACAGGGTCGGCAAAAGGCCGGGACCGGGGGGGCGGTTGGCGGTGTGAGCCGATTGTCGCCCCACCCGGGTATTGCAGGGGGCGCCGGAGGGACTCAGGAGTCGTGCGGGCGTTTGAGTACCAGAGGCATCAGGCGGTGGTCGGCGAGCACCTGGCGGGCTTTCGCCATCTGTGAGCGGCTCCGGTAGGGGCCGACCAGGACCCGGTGCCAGGTGCCGCGGCTGTCGGTAGCTGTCTCCACCTTGACGTCGAGATTGGCGAGAGTCAGCCGCGCGCGCAGTTTTTCCGCTTCCTTGGCATCGCGAAATGACGCCGCCTGGAGTATGTAGCTGTAGTTGGGATTTACTCCGACGGGCTGTGCCGGCTGCGGGGCTGGATTGCCGGCACCATTGCTGCTGCCGCCATCCAGGCGACGCGCCGGTCTGGCGGTCTTCGGCGGTGGCACGCTGACTTCGCTGTCCCGCAACAGGGTGTAGAAATCGAAGCGCGTCTGCTGTGGCTGCTGATCTGTCTGTTGTCGCGGCTGGGCGCCGGACTGGGCCGGCGCGCCGGGGCGGGTGGCCGGCTCCAGTCCGCTGACGAAGATCATAAACACCGCGAAGCCGCCCACAAAATTACCCAGTACGAACCAGACCCAAGGGGGCTTGCCCGCAGGACTGCGGCGGCTGGCATTGCGACGGCTCATCGGCTTCTCTTACGGTTCTCTAGTGGTGGATTCTAGTGGTGGATATTGTTCCCGGCGCAGCATTGTACCGTTTATCACCCGCACCCGGAGCCCAAACAAGAAATTCCCGGCGATAGGTTCAGGCGAGCTCCTGCGCATCCATGTCCACTGCCCAGCGCAGGCGGCGGTTGCTGCTGCCCTCGGCCCACTGACACAGGCGCGCCAGCAGCGGTTGCAACTGACTGCGTTGCCCGGCCGTTATCTGAATATAGAAGCGAAACCTGCCGGATTTGCGCTCCAGCAGTGCCGGTACCGGTCCGAGGTAGCGCAAATCCGCTGAGGGCGGTGCCAGAGATTGCATAAACAGGCGCGCATCCCGTAAAAAGCCCTCGGCCCAGGACGGTTCCTCGCACTCGGCGCGCACCAGGGCCATGGCGCTCATGGGGGGCAGCTGTGCCGCAGCGCGCTCGCGCAGCAGCTGGCGGGCAAAAGTACTGTAGCCCTTTTCCAGCAACGTCTGCAGCAGTGGGTGTTCGGGGAAGCGGCTCTGCACCAGCACCCGCCCGGGCAAACTGCCGCGGCCGGCGCGACCGGCCACCTGTTCCAGCAACTGGCCGGTGCGTTCCGGTGCGCGGAAGTCTGCGCTAAACAGACCGCCATCGGCATCCTGAATCACTACCAGGGTTACCCGCGGCAGGTGGTGTCCTTTGGCCAGCATCTGGGTCCCAAGCAACAGGCAGGGCTCGCCATTGCGGGCGGGTGCCAGCAGTTGGTCCAGTGCCTGTTTGCTGGCTGTGGTGTCCCGGTCGACGCGGATCACCGGATAGCCCGCGAAACGCCGAGCCAGCAGTTCCTCGCTGCGTTCGGTACCGCCCCCCAGCGCTGAGATTGAGCGGCTGTGACACTGGGGACAGCTGTCCATCAGGGGGCGGCGGTAATCACAGTGGTGACAGCGGAGCTGGCGCTGGCGGCGATGCAGCGTCAGCTTGCTGGAGCAGTGCGGGCAGTCGGCGATCCAGGCGCACTCGTCACAGATCAGTGCCGGTGCGAACCCCCGCCGGTTGATGAACACCAATACCTGCTCACCCCGCGCCAGGGTATCACCGATATGGCGCAAAACCTGCGGCGCAAACCCTTCCTCCAGTGGCTCCCCGAGGGTGGGTACCAGGTGGATCTGTGGCGCGCGGGCTCCCCCGGCGCGGCGGCGCATACGCAGGTGCTGGTAGCGGCCGCTCAGGGCGTTGTGCAGGGTTTCCAAAGCGGGCGTGGCGGAGCCTAACAGGACCGGCACGTCGGCTTTGCGTGCCAGCACCAATGCCAGGTCGCGGGCTGAGTAGCGCACACCATCCTGCTGTTTAAAGGAGGCATCGTGTTCCTCATCCACCAATACTGCGCCGAGCCTGGGCAGTGGAGTCATAATTGCCGAGCGGGTACCAATGACGATATCCGCCTGTCCGGCTGCGGCGGCCAGCCAGGAGCGGGCGCGTTCCCCCTCGGCCAGACCCGAGTGCAGGGCGGCGATACTGTGCCCGGGAAAGCGCGCGGCGATACGGCGTAGGGTCTGGGGCGTGAGACCGATCTCCGGCACCAGCAGCAGCGCCTGGCGCCCCGCCGCCAGGACCCCCTCCACCAGGCGCAGGTAGACTTCCGTTTTGCCACTGCCAGTGGTGCCCTCCAGCAGCGTTGCGGAAAAACTGCTGCAGTTCACCGCGTCCAGTGCCAGCTGCTGTTCGCTGTTCAGTTGTGGCGCCGGGGAGGGCTCCACCTCTGGCATTGGCGGCGGCACCGTGGGGCCCGCCACCCACTCCACCAGGCCGCGTTCCTGTAGGGCGCGAACCGTCGCCGAGCCATGCTTGCGGGTTTTCAGGCAGGTGCGGCTCTGTCTGCCCTCGCGCAGCAGCAGCTGCAGCAGTGCCTGCTGCCTGGGGGCGCGCGCCAGCGCCGAGTCCGGCAACCCCTTGCCGTCCGTCGTCAACTGCAACCACTGTTCGGCCCAGTGGTGGGCAGATTTGCCTTTGCGCAGCGCGGCGGGCATTGCGGCCGCGTAAACCTCACCCAGGGGAGCCTGGTAATAGCCCGCGATCCAGCTGAGAAAACTGCGGCTGCCTTCATCGAAGAGTACGGTGCGGTCAATCAACTCTTGAGCTGGTTTCAGTTCCGCCAGTGGTGATTCTTGCACTATCTCCACCAGCACCGCCACCAGCCTGCGCCCGGCAAAGGGCACCCACAGGCGCTGGCCCGGCGCTAGAAGCTGGGGGTCCAGACCCTCCGGCGGCAAATAGTCGAACAGCCGCCGCAGTGGCACCGGCACTGCCAGCCTCAGGATGACCCCCTGTGGAACCGCCTGCTGCACCCTACCTCCGTCGAAAATCTTAAAAGTCACTGGGCCCTGCTGTCCCGAACAGCGATGTTCGGGCTGCCAATCCAGCGTGTAACGGCTCAATCTGTCGTGGAGGGCTTGTGGACACAGGCCGCAAACCCGGGCTGAGAAAAGCCAGGGAAGGCTTTTTCAGCAGGCTGCTAGTGTAGCGGCTGGCTCGGCCAGGTACAGGGAGGGCGACTTCTGCTTGCACACTCTAAATATTAGAGTATTATGAATAACAACTCTATTATTTAGAGCTATCTATTAAAACAAGCGAGTGATAGTGCCATGACTGACGTGGATAGAATCAAGGACAACCTGGATTACGTTACCTGCGCGGTGCGCAACGGGGAGGTGCGCGGGGGCATACCGGCTCTCTATTTTCTGTGGGGCCCGGTGATTTTTATCGGTTTTACCCTGGTGGACCTGGCGCCGCGGTTTACCTCCATCTACTTCCTGGTGGCGGGCACCGCGGGGGGCCTGTTCAGCTGGTGGCTGGGCACCCGCAATGAACGCCGCAGGGGCATCAACAACACTGCTCTGGGGCGCCGATACGGATTGCACTGGCTGATAACTGGTGTCGCCCTCCTGTTGGCCTTTGCCTCCATGATGAGCGGATCTGGCTGGGGCGGACCGGAGCTGTTTCTGCTGGTTGCCGGACTGTCCTACAGTCTGGCTGGCGTCCATCTGGACCGGCCGCTGCTCTACAGCGGCTTTTTGATGTTGGCTTGCTACGGTGTCATGGTACTCCTCTCCCCGCCCTACGCCTGGACACTGACGGGAGTGCTTGTCGGCTTTGCGCTGGTGGGCAGCGGCATTGCCCAGCGCGTAGCGAACCGGCCTTCCGGAACTGCACAGTGAAGGCTCTGAAACAGTTGGACCCGGTCCTGGAACACCGGGTACGGCTCGCCGTCTGTGTGCTGTTGGCACAGCATGAAAAGATCAGCTTTTCCCGCTTCAAGGAGCAGTTGGAAGTCACGGATGGCAACCTGGGCGCCCAGCTGCGGCGCCTGGAAGAGTGCGGTTATATCGGTCTGGACAGGGACTTCGTCGAGCGCCGCCCCGTCACCTGGTACCACCTCACAAGCGATGGCAGCCGGGCTTTGCAGCGGCATCTGGAGGCAATGCGGCAGCTGATCTCGGCGGCGGATTGAAATTGGGGCTGAGGCGGCAAATCCGGACTTGAACCACGGCGCCGATCTGATAGTATGCGCCGACTTTTTAACCAGCCCGGAATCCAGGTGGCAACACCGAAGTTCCTGTACCAATGACGACTCCGTGCCCGGCAATGGATCGGGTGGCGGATTCGAAAAGAGGCAATCATGAAAGCAGATATCCATCCCGCCTACACAGATATTACGGCCACCTGTTCCTGCGGCAACGTGATCAAGACCCGTTCCACCCTGGGCAAAGACCTGCAGCTTGACGTCTGCTCCCAGTGCCACCCCTTCTACACCGGCAAGCAGAAGCAGGCCACCACCGGCGGCCGTGTTGACCGTTTCAAGAAACGTTTCGGCAGCCGTATCTCCAAGTAGAGCCGCCCGGCAACCGGGTGCCGCAGACGTGGCTCCCGGCACAATGGGCTCGAGCTGGTTTGGGGCCGCGTTGCGGGCCTGTCTAGGTGCCCTTGCCTATCTCCTGCTGCCGGTATTGCCGGCCGCTGCCGACTGTGTGTTCGCACCGGCGGATGAGCTGGTGGCCCTGCGCCAGGTGCGCGATGGCGACACGCTGATATTACAAGACGGGCGCCGAGTGCGCTTGATCGGCGTGAATACACCGGAGCTGGCGCGGGCCGATGCTCCGGCACAGCCGTTGGCACAGGAGGCCAAGCGGTTCAGCGAGCGCTTTCTCGGCAACGGGGGCCTGGAACTGGTGTTCGACCAGGAGCGTTACGATCGCTATGGGCGATTGTTGGCCCATGTCTACAACCACCGCGGTGAAAGCCTGGAGTCGGCACTGCTGTCCGCCGGGCTGGCCTTCCATATAGCGATAGCCCCCAACCTGACACTGGCGGAGTGCCTGTCCCAGCGCGAGCAGCGGGCGCGCCAGAGAGCGTTGGGTGTCTGGGCAGCGGGGGCCTGGCCCCCGTTGCACGCCGCGGAGGTGGGCCCTGGTGATGGTGGCTTTGTGCTGCTGCTGGGCAGGGTGCAAAAGGCGGAGTACAACCGCTTTCTCTGGCTCCACCTGGATGGACCCGTGACCCTGCGGCTGAGCAACCCCGGGGAATATGGCCAGCTGACCCCGAGCGACTGGCAAGGGGCCAAAATAGAGGTTAGGGGTTGGCTGGTAGACAGGGGTGCGAAATATCTGTCCCAGAATTCTCACCAAAAGCGCTGGTTTATTGCGGTGGACTCCAAATTCTCCCTTAAAATTAGTAGGGACTAACGGTCCACATGCCGGTGCTCTCTTGTGGGTGCCAGTGGCCATCGGTTATTCTCCGGCCCCCGAAGTAGCCGGGCCCGCTAGCCGGCCGGCCGAGTATTTCAACCTCTGAATTTTAGAGACGGTCTCCAGATGAGCGACTCACTGCGCCAGGCGGCGCTCGACTACCACGCCCTGCCCACACCGGGCAAGCTCTCGGTGGAACTCACCACCCCTGCCCAGACCCAGGAGGACCTGTCTCTCGCCTACAGTCCGGGCGTGGCGGAGCCCGTGGGCGAGATTGCCAAAGACCCGGAGACGGCGTATCGCTACACCGGCAAGGGCAATCTGGTAGCGGTTATCTCTGACGGTAGCGCTATCCTGGGCCTGGGCAATCTGGGCCCGCTGGCATCCAAGCCGGTGATGGAGGGCAAATCCCTGCTGTTCAAGCGCTTTGCGGGTATCAATTCCGTGGACATTGAGGTGGATACCGACAGCCCAGAGCAATTTATCCAGACTGTGGCTGCCATCGCCAACACCTTTGGTGGCATCAATCTGGAAGACATCAAGGCGCCGGAGTGTTTCCATATCGAAGAGGTGCTGATTGAGCGCTGCCCGGTGCCGGTGTTCCACGACGATCAGCACGGCACTGCCATAGTGACTGTGGCCGGGATGCTCAATGCGCTGGAAATCCAGGGCAAGGAAATCAGTGGCGTGCGTATGGTGTGCCTGGGTGCGGGTGCCGCCGCAACCGCCTGCTGCAAGCTGATGCTGGCGGCCGGGATGCGCAAGGAGCAGATCACCATGCTCGACAGCCGCGGCGTGATTCACTCCGGGCGTACCGATATCAACGCCTATAAGGGGGAGTGGGCGCGGGATACCGACATGCGCACCCTCGACGACGCCATTGCGGGTGCGGACGTTTTCCTCGGCGTCTCAGGCCCGGACCTCTTGTCGGCGGAGCAGCTCCGCAGCATGGCGCCGCGCCCGGTGGTATTTGCCTGCTCCAACCCCAATCCCGAAATTGCCCCGGAGCTGGCCCACAGTGTGCGCGACGATCTGATTATGGCCACCGGCCGCTCCGATTATCCAAACCAGGTCAACAATGTACTGTGTTTCCCGTTTATCTTCCGCGGCGCACTGGATGTGCGCGCAGTGTGTATCAACGAGGATATGAAGCTGGCGGCAATAGAGGCTATCCGTGCCATAGCACACCTGCCGGTACCGGACTCGGTACGCGAGGGTTACGGCGGTGTCGAACTGTGTTTCGGGCCGGACTATATTTTGCCGAAACCCATAGATCCGCGCCTGCTGCCACGGGTGGCGGCGGCAGTGGCGCGGGCGGCAGTGAACAGCGGTGTGGCGCGCCTGCCCTATCCCGGGCACTACCCGCCGGAGCCGCGCTGAGCGATGGGGGGCCGCGGTGAAAACAGCGATTCGCCCACTTCTTGAGCTGTACAGCTGCCATCGCTACACTGCTCTCCTGTCACAGCATCAAAGTTGTTCCACCCCATGACCCACGTCTATGTGCTGACCAACCAGCACCAGCTTTTTCTGAGTAAAAGCAACGAATGGATCGATGGTCGCGAGGCCGGGCGCCTGTTTCGCAGCGCTCACAAGGATGTCGCCATCAACCAGATGTTCGAAGCCAACACCCGTGATGTCACCCTGCGGATCGAGTTACTGGAGTGCCCGCTGGACAGCAAAGGCTGGCCAAAGGTGCCGGAAGCTGCCCTGGGCGAACCCGTTCCGGGGGAGCCGGAGATACCTGCGGGTGTGCCGGAGGAGTTGCCAGCGGAGAGCAGCCCCGAGCTGAACCCCGAGCCGGCCCCCGAGGTGGAGCCCGCAGAGCATCCGGAAGTACCCCCGGGCCAGCCCCCCGAGGTGCCCCCTCTCCAACCCCCGGAGAGTGGCGACGACTACACTGCCGCCACAGATTTCGAATCCACCGCCGGAACCGCAGAGGTTTGAGAATTTAGGGCCGGCCAGCGCGCGTGGCGCCAAGACGGTACCGGCAACCCAAGGAGATTCGCGTGCCCAACCCCTATCTGGCCGCTCTGGCCCGACCCAGTTCGCTGCAATTGCTGAAGGGCATTCGCCGCGGTATCGAGAAGGAGAGTCTGCGCGTGACCGAAAGCGGTATGCTGGCGCAGTCCCCCCACCCGGCAACCCTGGGGTCAGCCCTGACCCACGACAGTATTACCACGGATTTCTCCGAGGCACTGTTGGAGTTCATTACTCCGCCGGTGGCGACGCCGGAAGAGGCCCTGCTGCAACTCGACCGCATTCACCGCTATACATACAGTCAGATCGGTGACGAACGGCTTTGGGTCAACAGTATGCCCTGCCACATTGGCACCGATGCGGACATCCCAGTAGCCCGCTATGGCCACTCCCATATCGGCACCATGAAAACCGTTTACCGGCTCGGGCTGGGCCTGCGCTACGGCCGCGCTATGCAGACCATTGCGGGCATTCACTACAATTTTTCCCTGCCACAGGAATTCTGGCTCTGGCTGCGGGAATTCGAGCAGAGCGCCGAGGAACTGGGCGAGTTCAAGACCCGCCGCTACTTCGACCTGATCCGCAATTTCCGCCGGCACTACTGGCTGCTGGTCTACCTGTTTGGCGCCACCCCGGCCGTGTGCAGTACCTTTGTCCAGGGACGCCAGCACAGTCTGCAGCGATTCGATGGCGATGCCTCCACCCTTTACAGTCCACACGCCACCTCGTTGCGCATGGGCGATCTCGGCTATAACAGCAACGAGCAAAAGTCCCTGATCGTCTGCTATAACGATTTGCCCAGCTACCTGTCGACCCTGTGTGCCGCCATTACCCGGCCCTATCCGCCCTACCACAGGCTGGGGGTGAAAGACGCGGCGGGGGATTACCAGCAGCTGTCCACCGGGCTGCTGCAAATCGAAAACGAGTTCTACTCGCCGATCCGGCCCAAAAATCCGGTCGGGCCGGGTGAGACAGCACTGGCGGCACTGGACAAGCGCGGTGTCGAGTATATCGAAGTACGCTGCCTCGACCTCAACCCCTATATGCCGCTGGGTATAGACGCAGCGCAGATGCGCTTCCTGGATATTTTTCTGCTGCACTGCCTGCTGGACAAAAGCCCCAAAGCCGATGAGGCGGACTACAGGTCGGTGCAGGAAAACCAGCGGCGTATTGTCTATGATGGCCGCGATCCCCAGTTGCAACTGATCCGGAATGGTGACGAAGTCCATCTCTCCGACTGGGCCGGGCGGCTGTTGGCGGAGATGGCTCCCCTGGCGGATCTCCTTGATCAGGCCTGGGACGGTGACAATTTCCAACGGGCACTGGAGGCCCAGAGTGCTGTGCTGCGCGGCGACGCACCCACTCCGGCAGCGCGGATACTCGACGACCTGGCCCGGAATGACCAGAGCTTCTTTAGCTGGGCCGCCGGCAAGGCGGAACAGCACCGCCAGTTTTTTCTCCAGCGGCCACTGGAGTCGTCCGCGCAGGATCAATTCGCCGCGGAAGCCCGGAGTTCGCTGCAGCGCAGGACCCAGTTGGAGGCCGCCGACGAGGGGTGTTTTGAGGACTTCCTCGGCAAATATTATGCCCAGTACATTTTTTGCCAGCGCCAGTGAGCGTTTCTCACTGATCCGACCGTGAACTATCTCGCCCACCTGCTGCTTTCCGGCCCCGATCCGGACTGGCGCCTTGGGGGACTGCTGGGGGATTTCGTCAAAGGACCCCTGCGCGGTGAGCGGCCGCAAGCCATTGAGGCGGGGATTCGTCTGCACCGGCGCATCGATGCCAGCGCGGACAGGCACCCGAGCTACCATCTGGCATTGACCAACCTGCATCCGCGGTGGCGGCGCCACGGGGGCATTATCCTGGATATCTGGTTTGACCATCTCCTCAGCCGCCATTGGGACGACTGGTATCCGCAACCGCTGGATGCGTTTTGTAGCCAGTGCTGGACGGATTTCCGGGCCCGCAAACTTTACATTCCACCCCCTGCCCAGGCATTTATCTGTCGTGCAGAACAATTTACACTGCTGCAGAGTTATTGCGACGAACAGGGGATTGCCCGTGTTTTAACGCGGGTTAGCGAGCGCCTTAGCCGTCCGCTGCCGCTGCAGCAGGCCCTGCCGGAGCTGATTGACGGACGTGTGGCGCTGACCGAAATTTTTAATGATTTGTTCAATTACCTACTGCTGGAAGCCAAGCGATTTCGACAGCAGTATCCAGGAGCCGATTCCCGATGATTCTTCCCAATCCGCGTATCACTTTCCTGCTGATGTTTGTCGCTGTCGTTGTGCTGCTCGGAGCCGCCTTTTATCTGGAGTATGTGGCGGGCCTTGAGCCCTGCCCCCTATGTATCAGCCAGCGGGTAATGTTTCTCGGTGTGGGCCTGGTCTCACTGATTGGATTTGTGCACAACCCGGGCACTGTGGGTCGGCGTATCTACGGCCTGCTGGTCTCCCTATGGGCACTGGGGGGGCTGTATTTTTCCGTTCGGCAGTTGTGGCTGCAGAACCTGCCGGAAGATCAGGTCCCCGCCTGCGGGCCGGGTATCACCTATATGTTGGATGCCTTTCCCCTGTATGACGTGGTGCGCACACTACTTACCGGGGATGGCAACTGTGCGGAAGTACAGTGGACTTTGTTTGGTATCAGCATCCCCGGTTGGGCCACCATTGGCTTCGTGGGACTGGTACTCTTCGGTATCTGGCAGGCATTTCGCACCGGCCGGGACAATAACGGCGGCTACCGCTAAGGGCATGGAGTGGGTGATTGCAGCGGCGATAGCGGAACGACTCCGGCCGTCCTGTTCGACCCCCGCGGCCCTGTAGACGCAGTTACCCGGAGGTGTGCAAGCGGTAACGGCGGCCTGCCCCCGGTCATGTAACTGCGCGCAGGGAGGGAATGGGGTGCTGAAGCCAGCCCCCGACCCCGTCAATCTGGCGCACCGTTTACCACTTATCTTGCCGGCGGCAAACGAATCTCCTATCTTTTATTATTAACCCGCCAACGCCAATAAAACTGTGCATAGCGGCTGGTGCAATAGGGCAGTAACAGGAAAAATCAGATGCTGGAGAATTGCAAATCTGCGCGCGAGCGCTGGGGTGGGGTAAGCAAGATCATTGATCGGTGGCTGCAGTCGCGTCAGACACTCCTGGTGTCCTTCTGTGTGCTGTCAGAGAAGAAAGGGTCTCTGCAGGCAACTGAACCCACTGGAGAAAAGGTACGGGAGCTGTGCCAGAACCTCATGGACTATGTGTCGGCGGGGCATTTCGAGGTCTACGAACAGCTGATCCTGGAGGGCAAAGCCTTCGATGACAAACAGGGGCTGGAACAGGCCCGGGGCCACTACCAAAAAATTGATGACACTACGGATACCGCCATCGACTTCAATGACAAGTACCTGGAGACAGATGACCTGTCCAGCCTGGTGCGCGATCTGTCGAAGCTTGGGGAGGCACTGGAAAGCCGTTTCAGCGCTGAGGACCAGATGATCGCGGTGTTACACACCGCCCACAAAAACCAGGCGGTCTAGTTTACCCGCCGCTGGCGGCAGCGGCGGATCTAAAAGCAGCACCGGTGAACTTGAGATGGGGAGACCCGGACCGACAGGCAGGCAGAGCCTTCCCCCTCCGGTCCGGAAGTCAATTTCACTCGGTTTCCGCCCCGCCTTCAGCCGGCTTTTCTTCCGCAGAATCGTTCCCGCTGTCATTGTCGACATTGGCCTTGTGGAGTTCCACTTCAAAGATCAGGGTGGCATTGGGGCCTATCAGACCACCCGCACCGCCCGGGCCATACGCCAGGTCTGAAGGAATGTAGAGTTCCCACTTGGCACCTTCCTTCATGAGCTGGAGGGCTTCTGTCCAGCCTTTGATAACGCCGCCTACGGGAAACTGCACCGGCTCACCGCGGGCATAGGAGCTGTCGAATTCGGTGCCGTCAATCAGAGTTCCCCGGTAGTCCACTTCCACAGTGCTATCGGCGTCTGGAGAATTTCCACTGCCTTCAGTAATAATCTTGTACTGCAGGCCGGAATCGGTGGTGATCACGCCGTCCTTCTTCGCGTTTTCTTCCAGGAAAGTCTTGCCGTCAGTCATATTCTTGTCAGCCTTTGCCTTGAACTCCTCCTCCTGCTTAGCCATCATTTCCTTCTGCTTGGCCTGGATCTTCTCCTGGAAGGCGGCTATCACCTGCTGCTTGTCTTCATCGTTCAGGCGCGACTCGCGGCCACTGGCGACGTCGTTCAGCGCCATCATCACTATCTGAGGGTCGAGTTGTACATCCTGAGACTGCAGGCGCCTGGCCATGTCCTCGGCTATGATGTAGCTGACTTTCTGTTCCTGGGTTTCAAGTGCCATTTCTGTCGCAGCACCCGATTCCTGTTTGTTACAGCCAACCAGCGCGAGGCCCAGTGCGACGGCTGCAGCCAAAGGGTATTTATTCATGGAGTTTTCTCTTCGTAATTGATACATTTTGATTTTTCGAGCGTGGTGGTTCGGCCAACGCAGACTGGCGGCGTATCTCTCTACACATAGACATAGCATAGAATTTTCTGCGCGAGAGTCGGCCCGCCGGTGCCCAGCAAGTCTAACCCAAGGCGGCAACCGGTGCCTACCGGTGGAGTTGATTAGCGCAAAGCAGTGCACAATAAGGCGAGGCTCCGCGACCACCGGACAAAAAAATGGCTGAGCGACGTGAAGTATGCACTCAAACGGCATACATTTTTGGAAAAAACAGCGCTATTATCTCTGTTCCGCCTATGATTGTGTCGGCGTGTCTGGGCTGGTCGAGCCGGTTCGAGGCGATCACTCAAAGTGTGGACCAGAGGAGCGGATATCAACCGCAAAGATTACCGGGCACACTCGCCCCGGGTACGCCGAATCCATAATAAACTTCAGGATATTTACTCATGGCTGCCAAACGTAAAGCTGTCAATCCGGTCGCAGAACTGGAAGCAAAAATCGCCAAACTCACCAATCAACTGGATAAAGCGCGAGCCAAGCAAGCGGCAGATGCCGGCAAGCAGGTGACCAAGACCGCTAAGGCGCTGGCCTCGGCCAGGAGCAAGCTGGCAGCGGGCAAAGCCAAACTGGTCGGTGCCCGTGCTGCGCTGAAAAAACGCAAGACGGCTGCGGCACAAAAGCGTGTGGAAGCTGCGGCTGCAGCTGTTCACAAGCTGGCTGATACCCTGGAGCAGGCCCGTGAAGCAGCCGCCTTTGCCAAGCAAGCCGAGGCCCAGGCCAAGCTGGAACTGAAGCTCGCCAAGGCAATAGACAAGGTCTCTGCCAAGGCTGAAAAGGCGGCCGCCAAAACCAAGAAGAAGGGCGTTGCGGCTAAACGGGCAGCGGGCAAGGTGAAGACCCCGAAGGCCGCGGCCAAGAAAGCGACTGCGAAAAAAACCCCGGCCAAAAAAGCTGCCACAGCGAAGGCGACCGCCAAGAAGGCCCCGGCTAAGGGCGCTGCTGCCAAAAAGACAGTAGCGAAAAAAGCCGCTGCAACCAAGGCCGCACCGAAGAAATCCGCCACCAAAACGGTAACCGCAGCCAAGGCCGCGCCCAAAAAGGCCGCACCAAAGAAAGCAGCACCCAAGAAGAAGGTAGCGGCACAGCCAGCGGTCAAAGCTGCAGTCCAGGTACCGCAGGCGGCAGCCAAGCCGGCGATGGAGCGACAGCCGGAGGCTAGTGCCGCACCCGCCGCGGATAAAACGCCGCCGGCCCCGCTTCCGGGTGCGGCTGCACCGACCGCACCGAGCATCACACCGGTTGCGCCGGCCAACAGCCTGTTTTCCAGTGAAGGTCCCGGCGACGAATAAGCGTTAAAGGCTGTCATTGTTCATCCGGCAATCCAATAGATGACCTCTCATCCATTGGATTGCCCCTTGTGAAAACCTGTGCAATTACGCGGAATCGTTTGCTTTCCAAGGGTTTGGGCAGGCCTTTGCCCAGCAGCACACCCCCTGCACCGCACTGACCCGGAAATTTGTTCAGTTGCCGGAAGTGAAGCTGTCGATCAGGCCCGCCCAGAGCGCCTGATCACTTTGCGTCAATCCATATCGCTGGCCCACAAGTTCGACCGGTGGACGATCCCCGGCCCAGGGTCTTGTCTGCAGGGTCCATAAAGCGGCAATCTGTCGCTGTTCCAATAGCTGTTCACAATGCTTGCAACCGGCGTAAATCCTCCGCGCGCGCGGACATGCCCTGCCCAGCCAGCGGCGCAGCTGCCTGATGCGCCGGATCACACGTCGCAACGGCGCGGCACCGCGATTGGCCGCCTCCCAGCTCTCGCCGCTCAGTTTGCCTCCGGTGGCGGCGACATGGCTGGCCCACAACATCAGGCATACATCCGCACCGTGGAGATCCTGGCACTCCAGCAAAAACCGCTCCACCTGTGGGTGGCGATAAAATTTCAGACTGAAGCGCCACAGAGGGTTTTGTCGTAGGTTCGACGAGGATGGAGGCGCACCATTTGTCACGATAGAATCTCCACCGTTTTTGTGTCTACAGCCCGGCGGCGCCGGGTATGCGAGGGTGACTGTTGATTAACTTACAGGGAGTTTCCCTGCAACTGGGGAGCCGGGAGCTGCTGCGACAGGCCGACTGCCGGATATCTCCCGGGCACAAGGTAGGCATTATCGGTGCCAACGGCTGCGGCAAGTCAACCCTGTTCAGATTGTTGCTGGGGCAGCTGGAGACCAGTGCGGGCAGTATTGGGGTCCCTTCCGGCTGGCGTATCGCACATATGGCTCAGGAGGTGGCCACTGGGGAAGGGACTGCGCTGAATTATGTGCTTGAAGGGGACCGGGAACTGCACGCCCTGCAAGCTGAACTGCGCGCGGCCGAGGCCGGTGCGGAGGGGCAACTGGGCGAACTGCATGAACGCATGGCCGCTATCGACGGCTATAGCGGTCCCGCCCGGGCCGCACAGCTGCTGCACGGGCTGGGTTTTTCCCACCCGGACCAGCAGCGGCCGGTGAGCAGCTTTTCCGGCGGCTGGCGGATTCGCCTCAATCTGGCCCGCACACTGATGTGTCCCGCTGACTTGATGTTGCTGGATGAGCCTACCAACCACCTGGACCTGGACGCCACACTCTGGCTGGAGCAGTGGTTGCAGCGCTTTGCCGGTACTTTGCTGATCGTCTCCCACGACCGCGATTTTCTGGATGCGGTGGTGGATACCATTGTCAGTTTCGAGCAGCAGAAGCTGGTGCTATACAGCGGCAACTACAGTGGTTTTGAGCGCACCCGGGCGGAGCGGTTGGCCCAGCAGCAGGTGCAGTTTGAAAAACAAAAAGCCGAGCGCGCGCATATGGAGGATTTCGTGCGCCGCTTCCGCGCCAAGGCCAGCAAGGCGCGCCAGGCGCAGAGCCGCCTCAAGGCACTGGGGCGGATGGCACAGATATCCCCTGCCCATGTGGATTCCCCCTTTCGTTTTTCTCTGCCGGCGGCGGAGCGGCACTCCGATCCCCTGGTGGATCTGCGCGAAGCGGATGTGGGATATCCGGACTCCAGCGGCAGTGGGCGAACAGTCGTGCAGAGGGTGCAACTGGGTATTCGCCCCGGCAGTCGTATCGGCCTGCTGGGTCCCAATGGTGCGGGCAAGTCCTCTCTGATCAAGACACTGGCGGGTGAGTTGCCGCTGCTCGCGGGTGAACGGCATTGCGGCGAACACCTGGCTATCGGCTACTTTGCCCAGCACCAGTTGGAGGCCCTGGACAGTCGTGCATCGCCGTTGCTGCATCTGCAGCGGCTGTCACCCCAAGCAGGTGAGCAGTCCCTGCGGGGCTTTCTCGGTGGTTACGGCTTTA
Organism: Microbulbifer sp. TYP-18; assembly: GCF_040932045.1. Lineage (NCBI taxonomy): Bacteria > Pseudomonadati > Pseudomonadota > Gammaproteobacteria > Cellvibrionales > Microbulbiferaceae > Microbulbifer > Microbulbifer sp. TYP-18. The sequence goes on along the minus strand of NZ_JBFRBC010000005.1, from coordinate 780 downwards.
CCGGCGACCGGGTGTTCGAAGACACAGGGGGCTTTTCCGGGGGAGAGAAGGCGCGACTGGCGCTGGCTATCCTCGCCTGGCAGAAGCCCAACCTGCTGTTGCTGGATGAACCCACCAACCACCTGGACCTGGAGGTGCGCCACGCACTTACCCTGGCTTTGGCGGAGTTTCCCGGCGCCGTGGTGCTGGTGTCACACGACCGGCATTTACTGGCCAACACTGTGGATGAGTTTCTGCTGGTTGCCAAGGGTAGATTGGAGCCGTTTGCCGGCGATCTTGAGGATTACAAGCGCTGGCTGCTGGATTTCCGCCGGGATGGGGGAGATGAACAGGAAGTTGCATCGGACCCAAAGCCCGCCGACGGCAAAAGGGCTCAGCGGCGCGCGGCAGCGGCCACTCGGGAGCAGCTGAAGCCATTGACCGACCAGCTCAAGTCGATCGAGCGCGCCATGCTGAAGGTGGAAAACGAACTGGCGGAACTGGAACGGCAGCTGGCGGATGAAAGCCTCTACAGTAGCGCGGATCAGCGGCAGATCGCCGATCTCAGTCGCACCCGCGCGCAGCGGCGGGAACTACTGGAGGAGCTGGAAACACAGTGGCTCGACATTAGCGACCAGCTGGAGGCTGCGCGCGACTAGGGTCTGTTCACACTAACTGAGTTGGCCCTAGGGAACCTCTGAAAAACTGCTTCAGTCTGGCATAATTTACCCCATTTCCAACATACACAGATTCAATCATGAGCCAACTGACCTTCGCCGAAGCCGAATACACTATCAAGAA